>JBMTTG010000063.1:0-12440 GCA_049449095.1 Phycisphaerales bacterium
CAGACTCGCGGGTTCGCGACCACCCAACCGTCCGAAGAGCGTTCCGCTCGGGGAGCTTCACTCACGACCGCGTCTCGGCCTTTGCCCGAACGCGGTCTTTCCTTGCGCTTCCTGAGGCGCGCGACCGCTCGGCGTGTCGGACGTGCCTCGGCAACGTGACGTCCGTGGCCAGGCCGACCCGCTCGAGGAACCTGATGACGCCGTAGGTGAGGTCGATCTCCCACCATCGATGCTGATTCGTCGCGCTGGCCGGATCGTGGTGGTGGTTGTTGTGCCAGCCTTCGCCGACCGCAAGCAAGGCCACGACCCAGTTGTTTCGGCTGTTGTCCCCGGTGTCGTATCGCTGGTAGCCGAACAGATGGGTCAGGGAGTTCACCGACCAGGTGATGTGCCAGACGATCACGGTCCGCACCACGACGCCCCACAACAGCATGCTCGCTCCGTAGCGCCACGCGGTGGTCCAGTCGCCGCCGACGAAGGCGCCGATCCCCATGCCCACGGCGGTCAGGACCGCGGCGTGGGCGAGGTAGATCCAGATCCACGCCGTGGTCTTCTCGAGTCGCATGTAGAAGGGATCCGAGAGGACGTCGGGCGCGTATCTGCGGTAGACCTCGACGCTGTGGGCCGCCGGATTCCTGACGACCAGCCAACCGACGTGCGACCAGAAGAATCCGGCCTTCGGCGAATGGGGATCGGGCTGTTCGTCGGAGTGGTGGTGGTGGTACCGATGGATCGCCACCCACTTGCCCGGGGTGTCCTGAAGGCAGCAGATCGCCAGGACGACGAAGCTCCGCTCGAGCCATGCCGGCACCACGAAGCTCCGATGGGTCAACAGCCGGTGGTAGCAGAGGTTGATGCCCTGCCCGAAGAGGAGCACCCCAACCACCATCGCGACGACCGCAGGCCAGGTGAAGAGCCAGGGGAGCATCGCGAGCAGCGCCGCCACGTGGAACAGGCCGATGGTGGTCGCGTAGGGCCAGTGCACATCGCCGGGAACCACCAGATCCGGAAGCGGAAGACGTTCGTCGCGGTCTGAAGCGGAACGCGAAGGCGAGATGCCCCTTGGAATCGATGAGGCCATTGGGTTTCCTGAGCGGCGGTCCGAATCCGGAGGACAGTAGCGGCAAGCGATCGAACACGATCCACCAACTCCCAATCGGACCTCCCATCGCCACCCGAGACGACTTCTGGAGCAGCGTTGCCGGCGAGCAACGCGAGGACGCGGCAAGCGCCACGAAAGACCGCGTTCGGCAGAGGCCGAGACGCGGGCTTGGGTGAGACTCCCTGACGCGGTCGCGGGCGAGCCGCGGAAGGCGACGTGCCCCTCCGGAGATCGCCCGAGTTCTCGCCTCGCGTCCGTCGAGAGCAGGTTCGAGGATTCGAAGCCCGGCAGCGGATCCGGCGAACGCGGCAGCGGCGCGCGGTCGGACAGCATCATCAGCCTTCACCACCTCGAGGACGCTCAGAACACCATTGCAAGTGGACGTGAGCGTCCGCTTCCACACGCCCGCGGGCATCGCGCCGACCCGACCGAGGTTGGATCATCATCGACATGGCCGCGGACCGGGATCGCGTACTTCCGCGAGCGTCGGGATGACGTTGGCATCGTCGGGATGACGTCGGCGGCGACTCACTTCTTGACTTGGTGCAGACGCCACCGCAGAGAGATCGTCGCCCCGAGTGGAGGATTCGGGACCACCAGTCGAAAGGCCCGAAACTCTTCGCGCCGGGCCGCGAGGGACGCAAGACCGCGATCGATGAGGTCGCGATGAGGCTCCGCCCACGGCTGCGCCTGCTTGGGAAGCGAGTATGGACGGAGGGTTTCGACGGCCTCCGTGTCGAGCGGGAGCCGGATCGGGGGATCGATGCCGCGACGACGGCCCGTCGGGTCGAGCATCGCGGACATCGTCCCGACCGGATCGCCGCCACGGCGGACATCGCGGTGGACGAGCACCTGCATGATGCTTCGCCCCAACGGCAGCTGGGTGCCGACGTTGAGCGTCACGATGTCGTCGGGCACCGTCGAGTCCATGGGCCCGGCCTCGCTCAGAACCTCGCCGAACGCCAGATGCACGGGGCGCCCGATGGACCCTCGTCCCCCACGGTACGACAGCATGCGGCCTCGCTCCGCATCGTCGAGTCGAGAGATCTCCGCCACGCCGATCGGATCCGAGCACGCCGGCACCAGAGGCGCCAACGACTCGCGGGGATTCAGGTCGAGGCCGACCTCGGGCATTCCCGCCAGTTCCGACGGCTCGACGTGGCCCTCGAGGTCTCCCGGACTCGTCGGGAAGGAGAAGATCGGCAGGTAGACGCACCACGGCTGACCAGGTCGCCAGCGGACCAGTCCACCGATCAGATTGAGATAGACCAGATCCACCCATCCGTCTCGTCGCGAGGGCGTGATGATGTAGGTCGAGAGCCCCACCGCCGCCTCGATGCCCCAGAGCGCCGCAGCGCCCTTTCGGGCCGCCACGCGGGCCCGAGCCCGTGCCCTGCGCTCCTCCTCCGAGTCGAGGCCACCGGCCGCGATGACGTTGAGCACGTCGCGACCAAGACTCGCTGCCTCGATGGCCATTCGAAGGGCCTTCGAGGCGGCAGCGAACTCGTCGACCAGCCCGGAGGGACATCCCCGCCTGCGAAACCCGGCGATCGCCAGTCCCAACCCCCGCCGACCCGGGAACGTCGAGAGCACGCCCGCGAGTTCGGACGACTGCGCGGCCCGGTAGAGCTTCCAGGCCAGATTGCGATCCAGACCGAATCCGCGGCCCCACGCGCGCGGCCCGGATTCGGCCGGCATGACCGCGTCGGCGATCTCCCGAACGGCGATCGAGTACCGGCGGGCGTGGGGCTCGAGCCTGGCGACAAGATCCGTGTACTCGGCGTGGACGTCGTTCGAAGTCATGCGGAGTCCTCTTTCTAGCGAGCGTGCCGCGATCCCGCAGGCGATTCGGAACACCGGCGTGTCTTTGAAAGACACAAGCCGGTTCCGCTCGTCGGATTGGCCGCCATATTCGGTCCCGCGGTCGCCGCCTTGCCATCGGCCGCGGCGTTCCCCACGCCACCGTCTTCAGCGTCACTCGAGGAGAATCCCATGCTTCGCTTCATTGCCCCACTGGCCGCCGCGTCCCTGTCCGCGTCGACCTTCGCAGCCACCATCACCGCAACCGCCACCGGCACGCTCGTCTCGGCGACCCTGGGCGGCACCTCGATCGACGGCGCGGCCTTCACCTGGACGATCACCTTCGACGACTCGTCCTACGTCACCTACGGCACCACGAACTACTGGAACTCGATCTCCCAGTCCTCGATGGCGATCGCGGGCCACGGCACGGCCAACATCGCCCTCTCGCTGATCAGTCCGATCGACGCCCCGAACACGCTCCGCTTCTACGTCAACGGGACCCAGGGATTCACCGGCTTCACCTTCTCCAGCACCCCGATCGCCGGCACCAACTGGACCAATGCCACGGTCGGGAACTTCGGAGCGTGGGAGGCGAACATCACCAGCAGCTACAACATCTCGTCGAAGACGTTCACCACGGCGATCGGGACGCTGGTCATCAGCGACAGCGACTTCTCCTCGTTCATCTCGGGATCGATCTCAGCGGTTCCAGGCGGAAGCGCGTTCGCAACGCTCGCCGGCCTCGGACTCGTCGGCCGTCGACGCCGCCGCTGAACTCCCATTCATCGTCCCCGCGGGTCCATCGCCAACCACCGCTCGACCGGACGACGGAGGGGTCGCACGAACTCGGAAGGCGAACGCCGGCTTCACCCCAACACGACCGCCGCCCCGGGATACGTCCCGAGGCGGCGAAGTCGCGGTGGTGGTTGTTCGCCTTGCGGCGTGCAGCGCTGCGTCGCTCAGCGACGTCGGCGACGGGCGACGCCCGCGAGCCCGAGCGTCGCAAGCCCGGCGAGGCCGGTGCCGGGGACCGCGGACGGCGGCGTGAGCGTGCTTCCCCAGGAGCCTCCGTTCGTCGAGGTGACCGCGTTCAGTGTCAGTGTTTTTGAATTGATCACCAGTGGGGAATTGGCCCAATTGCTGTTGATGGTGCCGCCCGAGGCGGTCGAGCTATGCGCGGTGGTCAGCCAGTCCACGGCAGGAGCACCAGTCGCGAAGCTGCTGAGACTTCCGCGATCGGCCCCGTACAGCCCCCCGCTCGAAGTCCCGAAGAACATGGCAGTGCCGTACGAGAGCAAGCCCGAGTTGTTCTGAGCTATCGCGTCAAGGGCGGCATCGTTGAGGATCGATCCGCCCGAGCCCAGCGTCACGCTGATCCCCGCGCCGTTGGCGAACACGGCTTGGTAGTACGGAAAGGTGTAGTACTGGGTCACGTTGTTCGTGTCGTAGTCGAACGTGATTGTGAGCGTCTCGTTCGTGAACGAGGTGCTGCCGTAGCTCCCGCTGACCTGATTCCAAGTCATCGTGTACTGAATGGCCGCTGCCGATGCGGTACTCGCGATCGAGCCGAGCGCCGTCGCGGCGACAGAGGCCAGCGACACCACAGTGGCCCACGAACGGTGGCGGCGAGTGACTTGCGGGTCGGACATGATTTTTCCTCCTCTGGAGTGTGACTTGGGGCGGCGACCGCCCGACAACGAGCGCTGCAGAGACCGAACCACCGATCTCTTGACCCCGAGGTTGTCTTGTCCGCACGCGATGTCCATGGCTCGCCGTCTTGCCATACGGCGCAGGTGTATGGACAGACACGGGCGATCGGAATCGCCTCGCTCGAGCGATGCGACGGCGGCGAAGGACGCCGGTCACCGCCATACTTCTCGATTCCATCGCCGACCTCCCGGGGTTAGAATCGCCCTTCGTGCCGAGCCCCAACGCGTCGCCCCCGACCTTCGCCGAGAAGCACCGCGAGATCTGCGAGGCCGCCATGAGCCTGCAGGACGCGCTTCGCCGGGCGTTCGCGGAGATCCTGCCGGACGACGTGGGCGCCCGAAGCGTCGGCCGCCGCCTCGGCGTGGACAAGATGCTCGGGTGGCAGGCCCTGCGCATCGCCACCTCGCCGGATCCGGCGGTCGTCGTCGCGGCGCTGCCCGGCGAGCGCGGCATGGCGAGCCTCTTCGAGTCGCTCGAACGCGAGGGGGTCTCGCACGACGTCCTGAATGAGGTGACCTCGGCCTCTTCGACCCTGCGATCGGTCTTCGAACGGCACGGCGTGTCCGCACGCGAGATCGTGGCCATCGCCACCGGCGGGCTGGACTCCGAGTCGCAGCGACGGCACTTCGCGAAGATGCAGAAACTGCACTTCGAGTCGAGCGTCGCGATGCGGGGCGAAGTGCTGAACGCCCACCTCAACATCTGGTTCGCGACCCCGAGCACGACCGAACCGTCCAAGATCACGCTTGTGAACGCATCCATGCTCGACGGCTTTCGGACGATCCGGCCCCTCGGGCCGCGTCTGGTGCATCGAGGCATCGCCGTCGATCGATCGGCGGAGGCAGGCGAGTGGGAGCGGTTGGACCGCATGGGACGAAACCCCGTGCCGTCGCTCGTTCCCGAGGCCAGCACCCCCGACCTTCGCCCCGGCACCCTGCAGGTCCGCTCGACCCCGAACGCCACGATGGTGCTGGCCGATCCCGATGCGAGCGCCGACGGCACGCTGACGTTGAGCTTCGCCGATCGGATCGAGTCGATCGGGCCGATGCATGCGACCCCGGGCCATCGCACCGGCGCAGTCTCGGTGCAGGTCGCCTTTCCGGCGCGTCACCTCTACCTCGACGTCCTGTTCGACGAGACCCTGCCACCAGTGGAGCCGTCGGCGGCCCTCTACTTCACGCCGACGCATGGCGTGGAGTACGGCGAGCACGCCGAACTCCGTCGATTCACCGGCAAGGTCGAGGCGCACTTCGCGCGATCGACGGCGCTGCCGGCGGCCGCCAAGGTGGATCCGCGGAAGCATGCGGCCCTGCTCGAGCACGCGGCCGGCCTGATCGACCGTCCGCTCAAGGCGTTCCGCTGCTTCCGCATGCAGATCGCCTATCCGCCGATCGCGACGCGGGCGGTGGTGCGCTGGCTGCTGCCGACGGCCTGAGCGCGTGCACGGACGATGAGCCCTCGAACATCATGGTCCGCCGCGATGCCCCGCCCGCCGCTCACGAAGGCGATGTCCCAGCGGCCAAGCCGCCCCTGTCAGCCGCGGCGACCGCGCCTGCGCGAACCTTGGCTCCGCAGCGCACAGCCCATCAGCTTGTAGAGCACCCGCGCGCCGACGCTGCCGTCCCAGTCGACGCCGCGCGGGCCTGGGGCGACCTCGCAGAGATCGAACCCCACCACGCGCTTCCCGCTCGCCGCAAGCACTTCGAGCAGGTGGCTCATCTCGGCGAAGGACAAGCCGCCGGGCACCGGCGTGCCGGTGTGCGGGCAGAGTTCCGGGGAGAGGCCATCGATGTCGAAGGAGATGTGGACCTCGCGCGGCAGCGTCTTGACGATCTCCTTGCAGAGGGCGCTCCACGTGGCGCCCGCGAACTGCCGATCGCGCAGCCGCTGGTCGAAGAAGGTCCGGACGCGGCCCCGCGACCGCTCGATGAACTCGACCTCCCGCGCGCCGACGTCGCGGATGCCGACCTGCACGAGTCGACCGACCTTCGGAATCCGAGTGAGCACGTTGTGGAAGATGCTCGCGTGGCTCCACGCGAAGCCCTCGAAGGCCTCTCGCAGATCCGCGTGGGCATCGATCTGCAGGATGCCGAGGCCCGGATGACGCTCGGCGAGTTCCTCGATCAAGCCGAAGGGACTCGCGTGATCGCCGCCAAGCACCGCGGGGATCGCGCCACGGTCGAGGATCCGTCGCGCCTCGCGGGCGACGTGTCGCCGCACGGTCTCGCTGGCGTCGTCGACCTTGGCCACCGCGCGTTGGTGGCTTCGGTTGCCCGGCACCGCTCCACCGGCACGGATGACCGGCTCGGCCGCGGCGCGGGCGGCGCGGGACAGCCTCGCGATCGCCTTCGGCACCGGCAGCATCGACACGCCGTGCTTCCAGATCGGGCCGTACTGCAGATCCTCGAGATCGACCTGCAGGCTCGCCTCGAGGACATGTTCCGGTCCCTTCGCCGTGCCCGGGCGGTAGCTCGTGGTCGCGTCGAAGGGCACCGGGATCACGACGATCGCCGACGCCTCGGGCTTCGTGTCGAGTCCGAAGAGGCCATCGCCGGTCGCGGCCGCATCGGGATCGAAGCCGTCGGGCATCGACGGCGTTGACGGCAGCGACGGCGTCGCCGCAGGCTTCGCCGAGCGACGTGAAGCAAGCGGTCGTGACTTCGAAGCGGCGGATCGTGAGGTTCGAGGCATGGCGAGGCGGAATGCTATCGGTTCCCGCCCGCCGAGCCGCGCGACGCGGATCGGCGATTCGCGAGTCGACGCCGTGCCGCCACGGCACTCCGCGGATCGAGGGGCCGCGCTCGGCGGCGCGACGGCGAGGCGGCACGAGCGCTCGGTCGAGTCGCCACCACCGCGACCTAGCCCGAACCGGTCGGTTGATCGCGCACCTGCAGCAGTTGCGCCGCGATGCTGACGGCGATCTCCGCCGGCGCATTGCCGCCGATCGGCAGGCCGAGCGGGCACCGGATGGCCGAGAGCGCCTCCTCCGGAACGCCTTCCGAGCGCAGCGTGCCGCGAAGCGTGCGGGCCTTCGGTTCGCTTCCGATCACGCCGATGAATCCGGCGGTGCCGCGTTGCAGCAGGCGACGAACGATGGGCAGATCGGTGGCGTGGCCCTGCGTCATGCAGAGCACGAACGCGCCGGGCGGAAGGTCGTCCACCGCCTCCGCGGGCTCCGGCGCGAGCCGCGTGCGCAGGTTGGCGTGCGCGGGCAGGCGCCCGAGCCACTCCGGTCGCGGATCGATGCAGACGAGGTTGCAGTGGAAGGTCGAGAGCAGCGACACCGTGGCCTGGGCGACGTGTCCGGCGCCGAACACCACGATGTTCCAGGTGGCCGCCGACGAGACCTCGTAGAAGAGCGTCGCCGCGCCGCCGCAGACCATGTTCAGATCCCGCTGCAGTTCGTAGCGGATCAGTTCCGGCGCGACCGGCTGCGGCGCGCCGCTCGCGTTCGTCGCTCGCGCGATCAGCCCCCGGGCGTGCTCGATCGCCCGGGCTTCGAGCCGGCCTCCGCCCACGGTGCCCCAGGAGAGGCCTTCGGCGGTCACGATCGCCTTCGCCCCGAGATCCTGCGGCACGTGGCCCTCCGGATGCACCAGCGTCACGGTGACGAAGACCACGCCGCGCTCGGCGAGCCGGGTGGCGTGCTGCAGATAGGCGTGGGAGACGGCGCTCATCCCGTTCGGCCGCCCTCCACGCGGGCGAACGTCTCGGGCTCGAGCGCTCGAAGCACCCGCTCCGCCGTCGCGGGAATCGCCATCGGCACCAGTTCCCGCGAACCGGTGCGCACGCCGCGGGCGTTCATCACCGCGTCGCGCACCGCGGTCCAGACCGAAAGCGCCAGCATCAGCGGCGGCTCGCCGGCGGCCTTGGTGCCGCGGATGTTCGCCTCGTTCGATTCGTTGAAGACCAGATCGGCATTCAGGATGCGCGGGACGTCCTGCACGTTCGGGATCTTGTAGGTGCTCGGCGAATGCGAGACCAGCAGCCCGTTCTCGTCGTAGTGCAGATGCTCGGTGGTGACCCAGCCCATGCCCTGCACGAAGCCGCCGACCACCTGCCCCATGTCGAGGGCGTGGTTGATCGGTCGCCCGAGATCCATCAGCAGATCCACCCGCCGCACCTTCACCTCGCCGGTGAAGCGATCCACCTCGACCTCGCTCGCGGCGACTCCCTGCGTGTAGTAGAGGAACGCGCGCCCGCGGCCCGCGATCTTGTCGAAGCCCAGGCGCGGCGTCGCGAAGTGGCCGTACTCGCAGGTCGAGATCCGGCTGCGATGCGCCTCCATCACGAGATCGGCGAACGGCAGGGACCACGCCGAGGCGCCCTCGCCCACCACGACCCGACCGCCCTCGAAGCGCACCGGCAGGGCCGGCGGATCCTCCGAGACGCACAACTCCGGCTCGGTGCCGAGTCCGGCGGTCCGACTCGGCCAACGCTTGGGAGGAAGGCCCTGCAGGCGGACCGCGAGCGACGCGAGCCTCGCGCGGATCCGGCCGCAGGCGGCGACCGCCGCCGCGCCGTTCAGGTCGGTTCCCGCGCTCGCGGCGGTCGGCGAGGTGTTGGCGTTTCGCTCGGTGCTCGTCGGCAGCACCCGCACCGCGGCGAGCGGCTGCCCGAACTGCTCCGCCACCAGCGCCGCGATGCGCGAGTTCACGCCCTGCCCCATCTCGACCGCGCCGGTCGACACCTGCAGGGTGCCGTCGCGGTGCACGTTGACGAGGGCGTTCGCCTGGTTCAGGAACCGCGTGGTGAAGGAGATCCCGAACTTCACCGCGGTCATCGAGAGCCCGCGCGGATGGTTCGACGGATCGTCGTTCCACGCCCGGATCGCCTCGCGGCGACGGCGGTACTCGCAACGCTCCTCGAGGGCATCGAACAGCGTCGGGAGCAGGTTGTTCTCGACGGTCTGCCCGTAGTGGGTCTCGTCGCGGCCCGGCGCGTACACGTTGAGCCGCCGCACATCGAGCGGATCCCGTCCCACCGTGCGGGCCACGTCCTCGAGGATCGACTCGATCAGGGCGATGCCCTTCGGCCCGCCGAAGCCGCGGAAGGCGGTGTGCGGATGGTGGTTGGTCCGGCAGACGCGGCCCCGCACCTCCACGTGGGGGATGAAGTAGGCGTTGTCGCAATGCAGCAGCGCCCGCTCCATGATCGCGGTGGAGAGGTCGGCGTAGGCGCCGCCGTCGGAATGCAGCACCGCGCGCAGCGCGAGCAGCCGCCCCTCGTCGTCGAAGCCGACGTGGTAGCGGATCTGGAAGGGATTCCGCTTGCCGGTGACGATCATGTCGTCGTCCTTGCCGAGGACGAGTCGCGCCGGGCGTCCGGACTTCCGTGCCACGAGCGCTGCGCACGCCGCGATCGGCGCCCCCTGCGACTCCTTCCCTCCGAAGCCTCCCCCGAGCCGTCGCGCGATGCAGGTGACCTCGCTGAACGGCACGCCGAGGGCTTCCGCCACGACGTGCTGGGTCTCGGTCGGATGCTGCGTGGAGGCATGCACCTCGATCGGGCCGTCGAGGTTCGGATAGACGACCGCCGCCTGGCTCTCGAGATAGAAGTGGTCCGCGCCCTCGATGACGAGGGTCCCTTCGAGGGTGCGTGGCGCCGTGCGCAGCGCCGCCTCCGCATCGCCCCGCTCGATCCGTCGCTCCTCGCCGATGAACGACTGCGCCGCGACCGCCTCGTCGATGGTGCGGATCGCGGGCAGCTTCGCCCACTCCACCTGCACCGCCGACAGCCCCGCGCGGAGCGCGTCCGCGGTCTCGGCCCCGAGCACCGCGACCACCTCGCCGGCGTACTGGACCTCGCGATCGGCGATGATCGGCTGGTCGACGATGATGCTTCCCCAGCGGTTGTGCGCGACGTCGGCGGCCGTCGCCGCGCAGACCACGCCGGGAACCTCGAGCGCCGCAGAGAGATCGAGACGCACGATCCTGGCCTTCGCGAAGGGGCTGTAGACGAGGCCGCACAGCAGTTCGCCCGCCGACCTCGACCGATCGTCGATGTACTCGCTTCGACCGGTGACATGGGTCGACGAGGAGTCGTGCGGCGCCGATCCGGGATCGGGCGTCACCGCGAGTCCGGAGCCCGGCGCCCCGCGCTCAGCCATCGAGCAGCTCCGCGGCGAAGCGGCGAAACAGGTTGGCGGCGAGCACGCTTCGATAGGCCGCGCTCCCCCGGACATCCGAGATGGGGCGAACCGCCTCGCCGATCTGCGCGGCGATCGAATCCGCCTTGGCGCGATCGAGATCGCCCCGCAGCGCCGCCTCGATCCGCGGCATGCGCAGCGGCACCGCGGCGACGCCGCCGTAGGCCACGCGGGCCTCCGCGATGCGGCCGGGCGACTCCCATCGGATCGCGAAGGCCGCGCTCACCGTGCTGATGTCGAGGTCCTTCCGCTGCGAGACCTTGTAGAGGCGCACCGTCTCCTGCTCGACGCTTCGATCGAAGGCGACGTGCGTGATGATCTCGCCGGGTTCGAGCGCGAGCTGCCGGTATCCGCGGTACAGCTCGGTCATGGCGATCTCCCGACGCCGCAACGGCGCGCCCGGCTCGGCCGCGCTGGCCACGTGCACGACGCCGTTGGAGACGAGCAGGAAGGGCAGCGTGTCGCCGATCGGCGATCCGGTGGCGACGTTCCCCGCGAGCGTGGCCACGTTCTTGATCTGGGGCGACGCGAAGAGGTTCAGGAAGCGGGCGAACTCGGGCGCCGCCTCCTCGCAGAGGCGCCGCAGCGATGCGAGCGAGACCCGTGCTCCGACCCGGACGGTTCGGTGGTCGACCTCGGCCTCGAGCAGTTCGGGGATCAGATGAAGGCTCAGCAGCGCCCTCGGCATCGGTCGGCCCTTGTTGATCGGCACGCCGAGATCGGTGAACGCCCCCGCGACCCGGCATTCGGGATGCTGCGCGGCGAACGCGCAGGCCTCCGCGAGCGTGGTGGGCGCGAGGAATCGCACCCCACCGTGCTGCAGCGAGAGACCCACGCCCATCGCCGCGCGGGATCGTTCGAAGGCCGCCGGCGTTCCGTGGCGGTCCGCCACCGATCGACGCTCCGCGGCGTCCGCCTCGCACGCCGCCTCGAGGATCGGCGTGTAGCCGGTGCAGCGACAGAGGTTCCCCGTGAGGTGGTTCGCGGCGACGCGGGCATCGATCGTGCCCCGGTCGTGCTGCTCGAGCATGCCGCTGATCGCCATGACGAACCCGGGCGTGCAGAAGCCGCACTGGCTTCCGTGGCAGCGCCGCATCGCCTCCTGCGCCGGGGCGAGACCGTCGCGGTCCGCGAGCCCCTCCACCGTGACGAGATGCGATCCGTCCATCTGCGCAACCATCGCGATGCAGCTGTTCATCGCCTCGAATCGAGGCGGCGGACCGTGATGGCCGCACGGCTCGAAGGCCCGCAGGACGGTGCAGGCCCCACAGTCGCCCTCGGCGCAGACGATCTTGGTCCCGGTCAATCCGGCCTCCTTGCGGAGCCAGTCGGCGAGCATCATCAGCGCCTCGCGCCCCCGCACCTCCCTCGGAATCCCGTTGACGTGGATCAGTGCGTAGTCGCGCATCGACGCAGGCTCCAGCCGCAGGATCCTCAGTATCGGATGCGACCCGCGTGCGCGGTCCAGTCTTCAAAGGCCTTGATCGCCTCGTCGCGAAGGAGCTGGACGCGGGGAATGGACCGATCCGCCGGATCGCGCCCGATCTCGTCGTAGATGAAGTGGTCGTCGAAGTCGATCGCGGCCGCATCCTCCTTGGTGTTGGCGAAGTGGATGCGCTCGAGGCGTGCCCAGTAGATCGCCGCGAGGCACATCGGACACGGCTCGCAACTGGTGTT
>JBMTTG010000064.1:0-12359 GCA_049449095.1 Phycisphaerales bacterium
AGCGCCGCGAGCATCGGCTCGGCGCGGCGAAGCTCCTTCGCGAGGCCCGCCCGATCGTTCGAACCGATCGCGAGCGGCTCGACGCTCGCATGTCCGCGGCGCTCGAGTCCCCTCGCGAGCGTCGTCGCACGATGAAGCACCAGCAGCAGCGTCGGATCGCCGGCGCTCGCCTCGCGGCCGCCCTTGGCGAGCATCACGAGCTTGCGAGCCTGCCGACCGGTGGCGCCGAGCACGCCGCCGATCGCTGCCCCGAGACCGGCGGCGGCCCCGAGGCTGAGTCCGCCGACGGCGAGATCGATCGCCGCACCGAGCGCTG
Source organism: Phycisphaerales bacterium (assembly GCA_049449095.1). GTDB lineage: Bacteria > Planctomycetota > Phycisphaerae > Phycisphaerales > SM1A02 > VGXO01. Next base: position 317 of record JBMTTG010000064.1, read on the forward strand.
CGCCCGCGGCGGCACCGCCCGCCGCCGAGAAGCCCGCGGCCTTGAGGGCTTCCGGCGAGAAGAGGTCGACGCCCACCTCGAAGGACTCGAGCGTCGCCTCCGCGACGGCGGCATCGTCGGCGGCGAAGCCTGCGATCGACAGGAGTTCACGATGGCATCGGCGTTCGCGCCGGCGAAGGAGCTCGCGCAGCCGATCGACCGCCGGAGGTCCGCCGGCGGCGCCTGGTTCGACCTCGACGACGAAGGTCGCGGCGTCGAGCAGAAGATCCGCGATCGCGCGGGACGTCGCCTGCCTGCGATCGTCCCGATCCCGGGCCCGCTCCGCGAGGAGCCGATCGATCGCGTCGCGGTGCGGCTCGGCGAGCGTGCGGATCTTCTCGAAGAGACGCGACTCGCCCTCCGCGTCGAAGACGACCGTGTCGAACTCCGCCACCGCATGGAGGCCGAGCCTCGCCAACGCCTCGCGCCACGCCGACGGCGCCGCGGTCGGGGAGGCGACGAAGTTGAGGACCGGCACGAGCGGTCGTCCGCAACGAGCGAGCAGTTCGAGTTCGTCGAGATGACGCGGGAGCACGCGATCGCGGGCATCGATCACCGCAAGCAGCAGGTCGGCTTGCCGCGCCGCCTCGAGCGCCTTCGCCTCCTGCGAGAAGCGGACGGTCGCATCATCGGAGGTGAGGAACCGCTCGATCGAGTCGGCCTTGGCTTCGCGGGTCGGCGCCGCCGAATCGATCTGCTCGAGCAGCCCGATCGAGTCCTCGAGCCCGGGGGTGTCGACGAGCAGGATCGTCTCGTCGCCTCCTGCACGCAGCGAGATCGGCTCCACGCGGCGGGTGGTCGCCGGGCTCGGCGAGACCTCGCCGAACTCCCGGCTTCGCGCGAGCGTGCGCAGCAGCGAGGTCTTTCCCGCGTTGGTGTGGCCGACCACCGCGATGCGAAGCGGCGCCGTCATCGCGGAGCCTCCATGGTTCCCGCCGCGACGAGCCGCGCCTTCACGACGTCGAGCCACGCGCGGATCGCCGGAAGCGAATCGAGGCGTGGCGGGTCGTCCGCCACGAAGGCCGTCGAGAGCGCTGCGCCGATCCGGTCCTCGCCGAGACCTTGATGCGCGAGCAGCACCGCCTGCATGGCGGCCGCGGCGACGGACGGGCCGAGATCGACCTCGGCACCGGCCGCGGGTGGGGCGGCCGCGCGGCTCCGAAGCGTCGAGAGCAGTCCGCCGAGTCCACCGCCGGTCAAGGCCCACATCGGCAGCGCGGAGATCGCGAGCGGCGTCGCAAGCGTGGCCGCGGCGAGGCAGCCCAGGGCGCCGGCAATGGCGCCGGCCGCGAGCCATGACGGTCGAACTCGAAGCGAGGCGGGCAGGAGGCTCTCGACGCGGCTCGCCGCACGGCGAAGCGAACCCAGTGCATCACCGGGCGCGAAGTCGAGCCTCGCCGACTCGAGCAGCGGGCCCGCGGGTCCGAAGCGCGCGGCGATGCGGCGATGAAGTTCGGCCTCCTCCTCGACGGTCGGCGTTCGCAGGGCGCGGCCATCGCCGAGCCATCGCGCCGCCGCCTCGTCGATCTCGTGGAAGGCGAGCTCGAGTTCGCCACCGACCCGCGGCGCCGCGATCCGATCGGGGCGCGGCTCCATCGCGTCGCGCAGCGCTCGTCGGCTGTTGGCGGTCAGATGGTCGAGATCGACGTCGACGATCCTCGCGCCGAGGCTCTCCGCAAGACTGCGCCAGTCGGCAAGGCGCTGCGCCACGGTCGCGGCGGTCTCGCGCCGGCGAAGCACTTCACCGCCCGAGAGGACCAGCAGCAGCGGCGAGGCCGCCGCCTCGGCGAGGTCCGCCAGCGCGGCTCGCACACCGCGATCGGGCGTCGAGGCGGCGTCGCAGACGGCGACGAGGATCGAGGGTCGCGTCGCCGAAGTGCGAAGGCTTGTCCGGGACCGATGACGATCCTCGCGGCTTGCCAGCAGGCCGAGGTCCTTGATCGCCAAGCCGAGTTCGGGCGGCCATCCGCTGCTCGGCACTGCCAACTCGAGCCCGACGATCGCCGCCGAGTCCGTGGGTCGTGCCGCGAGGGCGTCCTCGATCCGTGCGGGGAGCGCGGCCGGCAGCGTCGGAACGGCGCCGGACGGGGACTCGCCGGGATCCCCCAACGCCGAAAGCAGCATGGCGATCGACGGGTCGCCGCGGTCGAGGCGCATCGCCGCGAAGGCCGCGCGTCGGCGCCACGCGCAGAGAAGCGTCAACGCAAGCCGCGGCAGCAGCGCGTAGCAGACCATCGAACCAAGGAGCAGTCCGCTCCACGCGGCCCGCACCGCGTCGGACTGCGCGACGAAGGCCTGCGGATTCGCCGGATCGAACCGGCTGGCCGCGATCGTCGCGGCATCGGGCACGGGAAAGCCGAGAAGCGGGGGCGCTGCGGCGATCGCGGAGGTCAGGCGAAGCGTGGACTCGGAGGAGAGGATCGTCGATTCCCATGCGAACTCGTACTGGCGAGTGGCGAGCAGGGCGATCGCCGTCGCGAGGCCCGCGACGTTGAAGGTGGTCCACAGGGCATTCGAGGCGAGGCCGATCCCCCAGCGTGCGGCGGGCGAGGCGGACTCCCGCGACATTCGGCGGGCCAGCACCGCGCTGGTCGCGGCGCTGCGGGCGATCGTCGACGGATCGGATCGCCCCGACTCGCCGCGGAGGCCGAGGCGGATCAGGATCGACGCGATCGCCGCGACGCCGCGTCCAAGCGAGAGGCCGCCACCTCGCAGCGCGATCGCGGCGACGAGCCACGCGACGAGCAGGATCGTCTGGAGACCGAGGAATCCGCCGAGGAGCAGGAAGATGTTGACGGGCGTCTCTCGGGCGACGGGCAACGCAGCGGCCGCGGCGGCGCATCCTCCGATCGCCGCGATGGCGAGGGAGATCGCGCCGGCGGCGCGGAGGCCCCGTCGAACCCGACGCGCCGCTTCCGAGATGGCGGCGGTGATCGGGCCATGACGCATCAACTCGGAGGCGCGAGTCTCGCGCGACATCCGATTCCAAGAGTCCGCATGGCGGCGCCGCGCGGACTCGATCGCCGCATCGAGCATCTCGGGCGACGAGGCGGCCAGATCCGCGAACGCCTCGGCCGCGATCGTCGCGTCGAGTCCACGGATCGACTCGAGCGGTTGCCCGCCGATCGGCGCCTCGCGCAACGATTCGCCGCCGAGGTTCTCGGCGGCGGAGTTCGAAGCGGGTTGCGGCACGGCGATGGGGCGACTCCGGCGGGTCGCAGAGGATCGGCTTCAGCCGTTCCCGGTGGGCCGATACGGGCTCGGCTCGGCGGACTCGGTCGACTTGAGCGACTCCTGCGTCGCTTCTTCGGAGAGTTGGCGCGGACTCTTGGAGGGGCGGTTGGCCTCCTGCTCGATCTCGTGCTCCACGCTCTTGATGCCCTTCTTGAACTCCATGATGCTCTTGCCCATCGACCTCGCCACCTCGGGCAGGCGCCGTCCGAAGATGAGCAGGGCGATGATCAGGATGACGATCAGCCCGGGCATCCCGATGTTCTGGATGAAGGCGAGGGGCAGCGCGCTCGCCGCAGCGGACGGATCGATCGAGTTCGTGACGGCGTGCAGCATGCGGGTCCTCTCGCGGGGAAAGACGCCGGATTGTAGCGGTCCGGTGTCGGGGGCTCTTGTCGCGATCGAAGGCAAACGCCGCGGCCCCCTGGGGCCGCGGCGTCCGTGTTCACGCGTCGGTGACGAGTGGGTCGGGCCGGATCAGCCGACGTTGACCCACTGTCCGCGACCCTTCTTCTTGAACTGCTTGCCCTTCGAGAGGACCTGCGAGATCTGGGTGCCCATGGTCGCGGTCTCCTTGCGGAGCCCCTTCGAGAGGATGGCTTCCTTGATCTCCTTGGGGCTCATCGGCGTCGAGCTGGTGACCTGCGCGACCGCGTGCGAGAGCGTTCCCTCGCCGCCGGCCGGTCGGCCACGCCGGCGGCCGGTCTTGCGGGAGACCTTCTTCTTCGCCTTCTTGCCGCGGCGTCCGCGTCCGGAGGTCGCAGCGGCTGCGCGTGCGGGGCGTCCGCGGCGGCGACCGGGCTTGCGACCGCGACGCGCCGGCTTGCCGGACCCGCCGAGCATGGCGATCTCCGCCTCGACGGACTCGAGTTCGGCGCGGAGCTCCGCGGCCTTCGCTTCGAGCTTGGGGAGAGCCTTCTGTCGGCGCTCGAGCTCGGCGGTGAGCGCCTCGAGGGTGGCGTTGGACAACTTCGCGGGACGGGCCATGGAGTCTCCTGATCTCTGATCGAAAGGCGTCCGGATCGAAGGAGCGTCGGGCAGCGTTGCACGACGCGAGGACGCTTTGCGAATACGAGCGCTGGTCCTAGCCGCTTGGCAAGGTCGCTCGATGAAGTTGGCAAGGGTATCCGAATTTCACTTGCAAGCGATCGACGGGGTGCATCGAGCACCAACGAATTCTTGATTTACCCGACCGATACGCAGCCCAGCGGTGTTCTAAAGATCGCTTGCAAAGCCGCTTGACGGCGTGACTAGGCATGTTCCGCGCCTCGCAGAGGACAGGCCCAGGTGGAACGTCGTGTTGACGGTCGTTTCATGGCAATCCATGGCAACTCATGGCCAGTCATGGCAAATCAGGCCAATTCATGGCAAGCCATGGCGTGTCGTTCCACGCCGCAACCGTCATGGTTCATCGAGCGTCTCCTCGGGGACGCGCGGCTTCCAGCCTTCGATGCGAGGGGAATGAAACGGATCGAGGGCCACGATCGATCCGTCGTCATCTGCCTGAAGAAGTGCGAACTGCGCCGGCCAGACGCGAGGCCTCCGATAAGGCTCGCGTTCGGTGGACGTGGCCCTTGCCGTCGTGCGTGCTGCGTCCGCGGCGCGAGCGACCGCCGCCTCCTCGGCGAAGCGTCGTTCGTCGGCGGAGATCCAGGCCTCTCCCGCGACGCATCCGATCGCCAGGCCGAGCAAGAGCATGAGCGAGAAGCGTTGCGCCGACGACCAGGCGAGATGCCAGGGCCCCGGCGTCGGCCCGTCGAAGCCGCACTCAGGACAGCGATCGGCGCCGCGCCGCAGGTCGTATCCGCACGACGCGCATCGCCCGCGTGCGGCGCGGCGCTGTGGCAGCCGGTGGCCGTGCACGATCTCCGCGAGATCCGCCCGCGGCACCGCCCACACGATGAAGGTCGCCATCGCCGCGGTGGCGATCGCCGCCTTCGCGATCGTCGAGACGGCAAGGCCGTACTCCGCGAGCAGCGCCCGCAGAATGCAGTAGGAGACGAAGAAGTAGGCCGCGACGATGGCGAGGAGCGCAAGGCGCAGGCCCCACCGAGACGCCGCGGGCACGGCGATCGATCCGTCGCGGCTCATCGCCTCGGCGCCGCGGCACGCGGCCAGGTGGTCCTCGGCGCCAGCCCGAGCGCGGAGCCAAAACGGGTCTCGACGCGATCCTCGACGTCCTTCGACATCGAGACCAGCGGCGGGAAGTCGCGAATCGGCCAGCCGTCGCGATCGCCCGGCGACTTCGTGGTCGCGTCGCAGAGGAACCGCGTGCCGACGACGCGGCAGTCGCGTTCGGGATCGGCGTTGCTCACCCAGCGGAAGAGCAGCGGCTCGAGGCGATCGAGTTCGCAGCCCTGTTCGACCGCGATGATCCAGCGTCCCGCCGGCGAGTCGCCGAGAGCCGGTGCGGCCGCCTCGAGCGCCAGCCTCGGATCGGCGCCAGACTCGACCGCGAGCGCCGCGACGCCTCCGGCGCACTCCTCGAGCAGCCGCGCCTCGACGATGCCGGCGCTGCCGACCTTCGTCTCGAGCGAACGCCGTGCCGCATCGCGTTCCGACTCCGAAGGCAGACCCGGCGACGCGATGGAGCCGAGCGGCCCCTCCTCGCCGGGCCAACGGGTGGTCGCGTCGAAGCCGATCTTGCCGCCCGCGCCGAGGAAGGGCGCCGCGTGATCGAGGATGTCGAGTGGCCCGCGGACCCGCTCGAGATCGCGGCGGAAGTCGCATCGCTCGAGCATCGCCCGAAGCACCGCGTCCTCGTCGTGCACGTCGACCGACTCGTCGACCACCACGATCGACTTGGTCCACGCCATCTGCCCGGCGCCCCACACCGAGTGCATCACGCGGCGGGCCTGCAGCGGGTAGTGCTTGCGGATCCGGATGAACGCGGCATTGTGGAAGCAGCCGTAGCGGGGAAGGTGGTAGTCCTCGATGTCGGGGATGAGCACCTTGAGCAGCGGGAGGAAGATCCGCTCCGTCGCCTTGCCGAGGTAGTAGTCCTCCTGCGGGGGCAGCCCGACGAGCGTGGCGGGGAAGACCGCATCGCGGCGATGCGTGATCGCGGTGACCTCGACGATCGGATAGCGGTCCGGCAGCGAGTAGAAGCCGGTGTGATCGCCGAAGGGACCTTCGAAGACGGCGCCGGGCCCGAGGTCGCCGTCGCGACGGGGGTCGAAGCCGATCGGTCCGCACTCGGTGGAGACGAATCCCTCGATCACGATCTCGCTGTTGGCCGGCACGCGAAGCGGCACGGTCTTGCAGGGCACAAGCGGAATGCCGCGTCCGTTGAGATAGCCCGCCATCAGCAGCTCGCTCAGGCCAGGCGGCAGCGGAGCGGTCGCCGCGTAGGGCATCACGCTTTCGCCGCCCAAGGCGATTGCGATCGGCATCGGCTGCCCGAGCTTCTTCCAGCTTCGCCAGTGGTTCGCCCCGTCGTGGTGCATGTGCCAGTGCATCGCGAGGCGGGTCTTGCCGACAAGCTGGGCGCGGTACATGCCGATGTTGTGGCTGGCAGGGCGGGGATCGTCGCGGTCGTCGGCATGGATCGTGTGCATGCCGCCGAAGGTGAGGTAGCGGCCCGCGCCGTCGGCGGTGCCGGAGTCCTTCGCGGAGATCCCGAACCCGACCGCGTCGGGATCGCCGTCGAGCGGCCAGCACTTCACGAGCGGCAGGCGTCGGAGGTCGACCTCGTTCTTCGAGGCGAGCTTCACCACCTCCTGGCAGGTTCCGCGGCGGCGCCGCTTCGGGCCGATGCGAAGAAGCGGCAGGAACTCCCGCGCCTTCGCGAGCGCTTCGCCGAGCGAACGCGGCGGCTGGGGCTTCGTCAGCGACGCGATCTTCGCGGCGATCGCCTCGAAGCCTCCGGCGCCGTCGCATCCGAGCGCCATCTCCATGCGGCGATAGCTTCCGAAGAGGTTCATCGCGAGCGGGAAGTCGCAGCCGTCGACCTGCTCGAAGAGGACGGCGCGGCCGCCGAGGCCCGCATGGAGCGGATCGAATCGGCGGGCGGACTCGGAGGCCTTCGGACAGGGGCTCTTCGAGAGGCGATCGACGATCTCGCACGCCTCGAGCATCGGCGAGACGGGCTCGCGCACGCGGGCGAGCTCGCCGGCGGCGTCGAGGGCGTCGATGAAATCTCGGAGGGTCGGGAACATCGGGGGGCGTTCCTTCGCAAGGTACCGCGGCGGGCGTGAGGGTTCGTTGAAGCCTTGCGCTGGTTGCGTCCGGATCGAGGTCCGCATCGCCTCCTCGGGTCCGCCACCGAGCTAGCATCCGAGCGTCCGGCGAGCGTGGCAGGAGGCCGTGCGGCCGGTCGGGCGGAGTCGTCCGCCCAACTCGAGAAGGACCCGTTGCACGGAGGAACCTGCCCCTTGGTAAGGAACGCCGCCACCGATCGGGCCGAGCCCCGGTCCGACGCCTCGAACGAAGTCGACGCCGCCGTCCGCAAGCACTTCGTCCTCGACACCAACGTCCTGCTGCACAACCCGCAGTCGCTCTTCAAGTTCGCCGAGCACGAGGTGGTGATTCCCCTCACGGTGATCGAGGAGCTCGACTCCTTCAAGAAGAACAACGACGAGACGGGCCGCAACGCCCGCACCGCGATCCGCTCCCTCGACGAGCTTCGCGCGAAGGGCCGCCTCTTCGAGGGGATCGAGTGGAACGCGGAGGGCGGATCGATCCGCATCGACCGCTGCGACCGGACGTCGCCGTTCGCCCTCGATCTCGACGTGGCGGACAACCGGATCCTCGGGGTCGCCCACCAGCTGCATCAGCAGGGCCGGCGGACGATCTTCATCTCGAAGGACATCAACGCGCGGGTGAAGTGCGATGCGCTGGGCATTCCGGCGGAGGACTTCGAGGCCGATCGCGTCGACGCCGACTGGCTTCGCACCGGCTACGTCGAGATGCAGGCGCCCGGCGCGCTGATCGACGAGCTGTACGGCGAGCGCCAGCTTCCGATCGAGCGATTCGCCGGCCTGCCGGTGTCGGCGCCGCGGGGCGGGGCGATCGATCGCCTCGAGCCGGCGCCCAACGAGTTCGTGGTGCTCCAGGATCCGGAGGACCACTCGCACACCGGGCTCGCGCGGATGCTCGCCGACACCGGGCGCATGATCCCGATCACCGGCCCCCGCAAGCCGGTCTTCGGCATCATGGCCCGCAACGTGCAGCAGACGATGGCCCTCGACCTGCTGCTCGACGACGACGTGCGCCTCGTCTCGCTCATCGGCCCCGCGGGCACCGGCAAGACGCTGCTTGCGCTCGCGGCAGGGCTGCAGAAGACGATCCGCGAGGAGCGCTTCGAGAAGCTTCTCGCGGCACGTCCGATCATGCCGCTCGGCCGCGACATCGGCTACCTGCCCGGCGACAAGGACGAGAAGCTGTCGATGTGGATGCAGCCGATCTTCGACAACGTCGCCTATCTGCTCTCGACGCGCGGCGGCGGCCAGGGGGAGGCGGAGAGCCGTTCGCCCGAGCAGCGTCTCGATGCGCTCATGACGAGCGGCAAGATCGTGATGGAGCCGCTCACCTACATCCGCGGGCGGAGCATCCCGCACCAGTTCATGGTGATCGACGAGGCGCAGAACCTCTCGCCCCACGAGGTGAAGACGATCGTCTCCCGCGTGGGCGAGGGCACCAAGATCGTCCTCTGCGGCGACATCGGGCAGATCGATCACCCCTATCTCGATGCCTCGAGCAACGGGCTCACCCACCTCATCGATCGCCTGCGCGGCTACCGGCTCGCGGGCCACGTGACGCTTCTCAAGACCGAGCGCAGCGATCTCGCGAGCCTCGCGGCGGAGGTGCTGTGAGCGCGAGGGCGACGCCGGGGCGCGGGTACGGCGCAAGGCTCCTGCCGGCGTTGCTGTTCGCGGGCGCGGCGGCCGGACCGATCGTCTCCTGCGCAGCGACCCCGCCCGCCATCTCCGGCGAGATCGACGAGCGGTCCGAGGCGATGGCCCTCGCCTGGAAGCTGCTCGCCGACAACAAGGGTGTCGACGGGCTGCTCATCATCAAGAAGCCCGATCCGGCGATCGCGGCGCTCCTCAAGGAGGTCGCGGCCGCCTGTGGGAGTGCGGCCAACCTGATCGCCGAGATCGCCGCCCGCGAAGGGATTCCCCTCAAGGAGACGGGGCTTCCGCCGGCGGAGCTGAGGGTGCGCTCGGAGATCACCGCGGCCACGACCCGCGAACTGCTGATGAGTTCCGGCCCGAACTTCGAGCGCCGGGTCCTGCTGACCCAGGTCGAAGCGCTCGGATATGGGAAGGTGCTGCTGGCGGAGGTCGCGGCCCAGCTCGAGACGGCCGGGTTGGCGGAGGATGCCGAGGCGATCGCCGCGTATGGCGCGACGCTCGCGTCGCTTCGCAAGCGGACGGTGGACCTGCTCGAGGTGGCCGACTCCGAACGTCGGCAATGAGCCTGATGGCCACCCGTTGACGTCCCCATGCTCCCTGCCGAACGACCAGCGACGTTCCTCCAACGAGCCGATGAGCCGATCCGTCGCCGGACCGGCCTTCAGGCGTCCTTCCTCATGGCGACCTTGATCGGCGCGATGGCCGCGTCGTCGGCGCTTGCCCAGTGGGTGACGCCGCCCGTGGTGGCACCCGGCGTCGAACAGCACCTCTTTCAGAGCGAGGCCGTCGGTGCGGCGATCAGTTATCACGTCTATCTGCCCCCGGCGTATCACCAGCATCCGGAGCGCTGCTATCCGGTGCTCTACTGGCTGCATGGAAGCGGCGCCGCGACCGCGAGCGTCGCGCCGTTGAGCGGATGGTTCGACGACGCGATCGCCGCCGGCGCGATCCCGCCGATGATCGTCGCCTTCCCCAACGGCTGGTCCTACCGCATGTGGTGCGACTCCTTCGACGGCGCGTATCCGATGGAGACGGTGTTCGCCGAGGAGCTGATTCCCGAGATCGATGCTCGATTCCGAACGATCGCGCGACGGGAAGGCAGGATCCTCGAGGGGTTCAGCATGGGCGGGCAGGGGACGGCGCGGATCGGCCTGCGTCGCCCGGAGCTCTTCGCGGGGGTCTCGATCCTCGGCGCGGGGCCCCTGCAGGAGGACTTCCTCGACGCCCCGCCCGGCAGCGATCTGTCTTGGAAGCTTCGCCTTCAGATCTATCAGGCGGTGTGGGGAAGCGATCCTTCCTACTACACCGCTCAGCATCCGCGCACGATCGCCGAGCAGAACGTCGAGGCGATCGTCCAGAGCGGCGTGGTGATTCGCCAAGCCGTCGGCACGGCGGATTTCCTGTACGCGATGAACGTCGCGTTCCACGAGCATCTGGTCGAGTTGGGCATTCCGCACGAGTGGTTCGAGGCGCCCGGCGTCGACCACTCGACCCCGGCCCTCTTCGATGCGCTCGGCGAGGGCAACTGGGACTTCTACAACGCGCTCTTTGCCGACCTCCGTCGCGTGCCGGCCGACCTCGACGGAAGCGGTGCGGTGGACGGGGCGGACCTGAGCCTGCTGCTCGCGGCGTGGGGCGACTGCGACTCGGCGTGCGCGGCGGATCTCGATGGAAGCGGCGCGGTCGATGGCGCTGACCTGGCAGTCATGCTTGCGGCATGGGGTGACGGCGGGGGTTGACCACGACGCGGTCGCTGGGCGGGGTCGCGTCAGCCGCGCGGTGCGAACGACCCGTTGGTCGAGGCGTCGAGCTCCGACGGAGATCGCCGTTCGGTGACCTCCGGGCGCTGCGTCGGGGGAGGGCGGCGGGCACGATCGATTCCGCTCCGTGAAGAGATGACCGCCGGCGGTCCGATCCCTACGATCCGCCGCCCTCTCACCGGAGACACCGCTTCATGAACCTGCAGTCGAGCAACCCCGTTCTGGCCGGATCCGACGCCAACGAACTCTTCCGCACCGGCGGCGAGTCGCGCGGCGCCGTCAGCACCACCGCCACGGTCCAAGGCGTCGTCAACAAGACCACGTTGCTTGCGTTGATGGCGACCGCCGCGGGCTGCGTGGGCTGGGGCGTCTGTCAGGCGTTCCCGGGCGCACTCTGGATCGTCAACATCGCCTCGTTCGTCGTGGTGCTTGGGATCTTCTTCGCCCTCCGCGGCAATCCCGCTCGGGCGATCTGGGCGGCGCCGCTCTACGCCGTGGTCGAGGGCTTCCTGCTCGGCGGCGTGAGCATGATCTTCCAGCAGATCCTGACCCAGCAGGGGATCCAGGTGCCGGGCGGCATCGCCCTGCAGGCCTTCGTGGTGACGATCGCCATCATGCTCTCGATGCTGACGCTGTACTCGCTCGGCGTCCTCAAGGGCGGCGAGACCTTCACGCGGATCCTCTGGGTCGCGACCGCGGGCATCATGCTGACCTACTTCATCAGCTTCATCATGTCCCTCTTCGGAGCGCAGATGCCGTTCCTCTCGATCGGCTCGGCCCTCGAGGGCGGCACCGCGGGCTACATCGGCCTCGGGATCAACGTGCTGATCCTCGGCGTCGCGGCGCTCTGGTTCATCGTCGACTTCCGGCAGGTCGAGGAACTGGTCGCCTCCGGCGCGCCGAAGCAGATGGAGTGGTACGCGGCGTTTGGACTCATCGTGACCCTCGCGTGGGTCTACCTCGAGGCGCTCAAGCTCGTCTTCCGGCTGGCGCTCCTCTTCGGTCGCCGCGACTGACCTGGCGAGGCGCGGCCGCGCAAGTGTCCGGCCGGCGACGCTTCGATCACGACGATCGCGTCGTCGAATCCCCCGATCTCTTCCCACCGCCGCGGCTTCGGTCGCGGCGGGGTCGCATTCAGGGGTGGTGTCGCGGGGCGGG
>JBMTTG010000065.1:0-12312 GCA_049449095.1 Phycisphaerales bacterium
CTCGAGCCCACGACCGCGCGCGCGGCGGAAGGGAATCTCGCCGAGCAGGACGAGAGCTGGCAGTTCAGCGAGATCGATCGCGCCGCGTGGGAGGTGGTCGTCATCGCCGCGCCGCGCGGTCAGGTCGAGACCAACCCCTCCCCCGACTTCACGCCCGTGGTGATGGTCGGCCGTGGCGTCGACAGCCGTGCGATGCCGACCGCGGCGTCGGCCGTGATCGTCTCCTCCGATGGCGGGCGGGTGGCCCTCGAGGGTCTTGCCGATCCCTTTCGCGCCGCGTGGAGCCTGATCGAGTCGCCGTACGGCCTGATCGTGCGGCCCCCGTGGAGCACGGTGATCGCGCCGACACCCTCGAGCTTCGAGGTCCTTCCGCACTCCGTCGCGGCGACTCCGAACGCGCACGGCTCGGAGCCCTCCGTTGGCGAATGACGGCGGCGACGCGTCGCTTCGGCACCAGGCTTCCGGACACGGTCGGCCGATCCGCCCGGCGCTCGAGGTCGCGCCGCGCGACGTGGCAGATGCGATCGCGCAAGGACATCCGCTGCTTCTCGTCGACTGCCGACGCGACGACGAGCGGGCGTTCTGCTCGATCGAAGGCAGCCGGCATGTCCCGATGACCCGCGCCGCCGAGTGGATCGAGGAACTTCGCGAGGACCGCGCCGACGCGCCTCCGCCGCCGATCGTCGTCTTCTGCCATCACGGGGTCCGCAGCATGCAGGTCGTCGGCCTGCTGCAGGCCGCCGGATTCGCCGAGGCGCGATCGATGGCCGGCGGGATCGATCGGTGGTCGCTTGAAGTCGATCCACGCACGCCCCGCTACTGAGTTCCATTCCCCTCTCCGCGTTGCCCGAACGAACCTGGCCGTGCTTCGACTTCGACTCATCACCGGCACCGGACTGATCGCGCTGCTCGTCGCCGTGGTCTGGCTCGACGCGATGCCGTTCTCCTCACCGTTCACCGAGGCGGCCTGGTCCAACGCGGTCGGCGAAGGCGGCGTTCCCCCGCGCGGTCTGGTGCTGGTGGGCTTCACGATCCTCGTCGTCGCAACACTGCTCGGCCGCGAGATCGGCGTCCTGCTGCGGGGCTGCGGCGGGCGCACGCCTTCCTGGATCGTCGCCATCGGCACCGCGCTCGTCGCGGCTGCCACGCTGCTGGCATCGCTGGTGCCGGCGGGACCGGGCGCCGCGCTCCTGACGCCGCTCGCGATCGTCGCGACGGTCGTCGCCTCGCTCGCGGCGACGCTGCGGCCGGAGCGGCTCGAGTCGGCGATCGCAAGCGCCGCCGGCGTCGCGCTGGGCACGGCGTACGCGGGCACCTGCCTTGGCGGTTGGATGATCCTGAGACAGGAGCACGCGGCGTGGATCCTCGGCGGCGCCGTGCTCACCGCGAAGAGCTGCGACATCGGGGCGTACTTCACGGGCCTCTCGTTCGGTCGCCGCAAGCTCGTGCCGTGGCTGAGCCCGAAGAAGACCTGGGAGGGACTGCTCGGAGGCCTCTGCACGTCGACGCTGGTGGGCTGGGGACTCGCCACGTGGTCGCATTCGCTGGCGGACCCGGCGGATCACGTCGCGCCGCTGCTCGGCGCGGTGCTCGGTGGCCTGCTCGGCGCCATGGGACAGGCCGGCGACCTCGCCGAGAGCCTGCTCAAGCGCGTCGCCGGCGCGAAGGACTCCGGCGGAACGCTGCCCGGGCTCGGCGGCATCTTCGACGTCATGGACTCCCTCCTGCCCGCGGGGCTGCTGCTGCCGCTGGTGCTCTCGCGTTGATCCGGCGGCCGGATCGCGGACGGAAGGTCCGGTGAAACCTGCGATTCCCTCCATTCACGGGCGGGCGGCGAGCGGCGGACGCGGTACGATCGCCGCTTCGACTCCGTCTCCGGCGGCTCGCGCCGGGATCGCCGCCCCAGGAACCGTTCCATGAGCCTGAAGCAGCAGCTGATGACCCTCCACCGCGTGAACACCCAGGTGACGGGGCTTCGGCAGCGGCTCGACTCCGCCGAGCGATTCCTGAGAGCGCAGCAGCACGTCCTCGACGAGCTCGAACAGCAGGCCGAGGAGCTTCGCCGGCAGATCCGCCAACTCGAGGCGGTCTCGGGCAACCTCGAGACCGAGAGCAAGGGCATCGCCGAGCGCATCGAGAAGCTCCGTCTCGACCTCAACGCCTCGAAGAACGACAAGCAGTACCAGGCGATCCTCGCCGACGTGAAGAGCCTGCAGGGCAAGCGCGACGAGATCGAGACGCAGGCGCTCGGGCACATGGAGCGGGCCGAAGGCCTTCGCACGCAGCTCGCCACGCTGCAGGCGTCGGTCGACGAGCGGATCGCGGTGCGGGATCGCGCCCAGGCCGATCTCGATCAGCGGCATGCCGACGTCGACGAGCGCCTCGGCCAACTCGAGGAGGAGCGCGAGCAGGCGGCCCGGGCGATCCCGCCGGAGGTCCGCAAGGTCTTCGAGCGGGTCGCGAGCGAGACCGAGGGCGAGGCGATGGCGCCGGTCATCGAGATCAGCCGCCGGCACCGCGAGTACGCCTGCGGCGCGTGCAACCTCGAGATCCCCAAGGAGTCGTTCTCGCGGCTCGCCGGGCCGGCCGACGCGGTCGTCCAGTGCAAGGCGTGCACGCGGATCCTCTACATCGCCGAAGGCGCCGAGGTCGCGGTCGGCGAGTGATCGCCATCGTGCGACGTGGTGAAGCCGGAGGGGGCGTCACCACGAACCGCGATCGCGCCTTCCCCATCATCCATCCATCGGAGACGACGCCGCCATGGCCGCGATTCCTCCCTTTCTCGGCGACACCACCCTTCCCCACCCTCCGCAGGCGGTCCGCGACGCCTTGATCGCGCTCGAGGGCGTGGCGAAGCACATGCCCGACGTGACCAGCGTCGATCGGGTCGATCACCGAACCCTCAAGCTCGTCGTGAAGCCGGGCTTCTCGTTCCTGCGAGGCACGCTTCGCGTGACCATGACGATCGACGAGACCGAGCCCGGCAAGCAGCTCGTGCAGACCGCGAAGAGCGAGGGCATCGGCATGTCGATGACGATCGAGAGCGCCATCACGCTCGAGCCGATCGCCGACGGCGCCGAGACCCGGGCCTCGTGGGAGGCGAAGGTCGTCGAACGGAAGGGCCTCGTGTCCGCGGTCGGCCCGTCGCTCATCCAGGCCGCCGCGAACAAGGTCCTCGAGGATGGCTGGAACGCGGTGCGAA
Organism: Phycisphaerales bacterium; assembly: GCA_049449095.1. Taxonomy (GTDB): domain Bacteria; phylum Planctomycetota; class Phycisphaerae; order Phycisphaerales; family SM1A02; genus VGXO01. The sequence continues at coordinate 3,203 of JBMTTG010000065.1, forward strand.
AGACGCTCGCGGCCGGCTGATCAGCCGCGCTTCCGACGCGCGATCGCCGCTTCGAGCTGCTCGAGGCGCCGCGATCGCGGTCCCGAGAGTTCGACGAGCAGCGGCGGATCGTCGGCGGGCATGACCCCGAACCGACCCTCGCGATAGATCTGCTTGAAGATCGCGTCGACTCGATCGCGGTACCCGAGATCGACGGGCCGGATCCCGTCGTCCTCCATCTCGACCGGCCACTCCTTCGACTCGGGGACGAACGCGAGGATGTCGAGCCGATCGAGCGACTCACGCACGGCGGGAACCATCGACTCCACGAACGCGTCGTCGATGTCGGTGGTCCCGCACTCGGCGGTGAACTGCGAGTAGGCGAGATAGTCCACCGGCGCCCGATCGAAGATGACCGTCGCGTCGCTCGTGGCGTGCCGCTGCACCCGCGCGATGCAGTAGTAGAGCTGGAGGCCGTTGTGGAGCCGCGTCGACTCGTCGCGGAAGCGGATCTCGTACGGCCCGTGGAGTCCGAGGGCCCGGTACGGCTCCTCCTCGCGTCGGTACTCCGGGTGGGCCGTCACCCAGTCGTGCACCACCGTCGACTTGCCGAGCGAGTGGGAACCGCTGATCGCGATGCGCATGCGAAGTCCTCCGGGACACGTCGCCGGTCGGTCGAGCCGCCGTCGTGCCCCTTCGATCGGGAGTCGACGCGCCGACTTACTTGAAGGCCTCGTAGTCCTTGCCGAGAAGCTTCGCGCCCATCTTGAGCTTCATGACTTCGTCGGTGCCCTCGTAGATCCGGCAGACGCGGACGTCCTGCAGGTGCCGGAAGGGCCGGTAGAGCTCGCTCCATCCGCGGCCGCCGAAGATCTGGACCGCATGGTCGGCCGCTTCCCAAGCCGCGTTGCTCGCGAAGAACTTCGCCTGCGCGACCTTGTAGTCGGCGTCGGCGAGCAGGGCCTTGTCGCCCGGCGCGTCGTCGGAGGCCTGCTTGGCGAGCGCCGCCCGCTCGATCATCGCCTCGCTCGTCGCGCGGGCCATCTCGATCTTCGCGAGGTGGTCCTGCACGAGCTGGTGGCGACCGATCTCCTTGCCGTGCTGGTGGCGGGTCTTCGCCCAGTCGATGCACTCGGTGAGGCAGTCCTCGATCGAGCCGAGGCAGCCCGAAGCGACCGAGAGGCGACCCGAGACGAGCGTGTGCATCGCGATCCGGAAGCCCTCGCCCTCCTTGCCGAGCATGTTGTCGCCGCGAATCACGTGCTCGTTCATCGAGAACATCGCGGTGTCGCAGGTGTACATGCCGGGCTTCGAGTGCATCTGCTCCTTCTCGAAGGTCTCGCCGGCGGTGTCGACGATGATCGCGCTCATGCGACGCGCGTCGCCCTCGGCTCCTTCGGGGAAGGCGAACACGATGACCGCGTCGGCGATCGAGCCGTTCGAGATCAGGTACTTGACGCCGTTCATCACGAGCTTGTCGCCCTCGCGGCGATAGGTCGTGGTGCCCTCGAGCGGATTCGAACCCGCGTCGGGCTCGGTGAGGCCGAACGCCAGGATCAGGTCGCCGGCGGCGGACTTGGGCAGGTAGCGAAGCTTCTGATCCTCGGTGCCGTACTTGAGGATCGGGTACTGGCCGATCGAGCTCTGCCCGCTGAAGAAGGTCCGCGGGCCGGATCCCTCGCGATTGATGCGGGCGAGCATGCGGGCGTAGGTGAGGCTGTCCGAGCCGCGGCCGCCGTAGCGCTTGGGCAGCGGCATGCCGCAGATCCCGTGCTTCTTGGCGAGGGTGGCGATCGCCGGGTTGAACTCGCGCTCGAGGTACTTGATCTCCTCGATCGGACGGAGTTCCTCGCAGTAGGCCTCGACGTCGGCGATGAGCTTCGCGCGATCCTCCGCGGTGAAGGCCTCGTCGGCGGAGACGGTCGGGACGGCGTTCTGAAGAGTCTGGGGGGTCATGGGCGAATCGTACCTCCGAGGATGGGGCAAGGACTTCGTCGGATCGCCAAGTTGGAGTCATCGGCCGACGAGATCGGCGAGCCGCGGGTTACAGGACACTTTCGGCCGCCGGCCCAGCCCTCCGACGCGCCGAGTCAGCCGTACCCGAGCCGGTCGAGATCCGCCTCGCCGAGGCCGAAGTGGTGCCCGATCTCGTGCAGAAGCGTGATCCGGATCTCCTCGCGAACCCGATCGACGCCGCCCCAGACCTGCCCCTCGTCGTCGGTCCAGCGACGCCACCCGCCCGCCGCCTCGATGATGCCGAGCCGGTAGAGCGAGATCGTCTCGAGGTGCCCGCCCGGATCGCCCACGCTCCGCTCGGTGAGCGGCACGCCCGAGTGCAGGCCGCAGAGGTCCGCAGGATCCTCGACGCCGAACTCCTGCATCACCGAGTCCGGCGGCAGGTCGTCGACGTAGACCGGGGCCTCCTCGAGGAGGTCGCGGATCGGCGCCGGCAGCTCGTCGATCACCTTCTGCAGCAGGCGATCGAAGCGGTCGCGCTCCTCGCGGCGGATCACGCGTCGACCCTTCCGACGAGTTCCGCGACGCTCGCGCAGCCCTGCGACTTCACCCAGCCCTCGAGCCCCTTCACGATCCGACGCGGAATCCGCGGATCGACGAAGAGCGCCGTGCCGATCCCGACCGCGGTCGCGCCGGCGAGGATGAACTCCGCGGCGTCGCGCCAGTGCAGCACGCCGCCGAGGCCGACGATCGGCACCTTCGCGGGGCCTGCGACCGCACGATGGATCGCGAAGACGAGGCGCACCGCGAGCGGATGCACCGCCGGTCCGCTCAGGCCACCGCGTCCGGCGGAGAGACGCGGCTTCCGCGAGTCGACGTCGATCGCCATCGCGGGCCAGGTGTTCGAGACGGTGAGGCCGTCGGCGCCCGCCTCGATCGCCGCCGCCGCCATCGCGATCGGATCCGGCGCGTCGGGCGCGAGCTTCACGAGGATCTTCGTGCGCGTGAGCACCGGACGCACCTCGCCGAGCACCATCTTCAGCGCTTGCGGATCGTGTCCGAACTGCCGCCCGTCGGCGGTGTTGGGGCAGGAGACGTTGAGTTCGACGATCGGCAGCGTGTCGATCGGGTCGAACGCCGCGGCGACGGCGACGTAGTCCGCGACCGAATGCCCCGCGATCGAACCGATGGCGATCGTCGGCATCGCGGCGATCGCGGGCACCTTCTCGGCGAGGAACCGCTCGAGCCCGAGGTTCGCGAGCCCGATCGCGTTCATCATGCCGCCGGGCACGTCGATCACCCGCCATGGCGGATGCCCTTCGCGCGACTCCGGCGTGATCGACTTCGTCGTGACCGCGCCGAGGCCTCGCGGGTCCATGAAGTCGGCGACCTCGGGGCCGTAGCCGCAGGTGCCCGCGGCGAGCACCACGGGGTTGGCGAGGCGGACTCCGGCGAGTTCGGTGGCGAGCAGGCTCACGAAGGCACGGGCTCTCGTCGTTCGCGTGCATCGGTCGGCGACACGCCTCCGAAGCCCGGGAGTCGGGGTCGTATGATCGCCCCCGACGCGGGGTTGGCAACTGGCGAGCCGCTTTCGACTCCACCCTGTGGTTCTTCCCTCCTCTCTCCTTACTCCTTACTCCTCTTCTTGACCCAATGACCCCAGACCTCGAACGCCGCATCGCCCAATTCGAACGGATGGCTTCCGCCGATCCCGACAACGAGATGGCCCACTTCTCCCTCGGCAACGCCTACCTGCAGGCGGGCCGCGCCGCGGAGGCCGCCAAGAGTTTCGAGGCATGCGTGGCGATCGCCCCGGAGATGAGCAAGGCCTACCAGCTCGCCGGCCAGGCGATGATCGACGCGGGCTGGGCCGACAAGGCGGTCGAAGTCCTCACCAAGGGCTACGAGGTTGCCGCGGGCAAGGGCGACCGCATGCCGCAGGAGGCGATCGCCAAGCTGCTCGAGTCGATCGGCCGCGAGCCTCCGAAGCTCGCCGCCGAGGTCGAAGCCGCCGCGATGAAGCTTCGCGAGTCCGGCACCTTCATCTGCCAGCGGACCGGACGGGCGGGACACCAGATGTCGAAGCCGCCCTTCAAGGGCCCGGTCGGCGAGTGGATCCATGCCAACATCGCCGAGGAGACCTGGCAGGACTGGATCCGCCAAGGCACCAAGGTGATCAACGAACTGCGGCTCGATCTCTCCCGCGAGAACGACGCGGCGACCTACGACCGCCACATGCACGAGTATCTCGGCGTCGACGAGGCCCTGCTCGCCGGGCGATCGTGATCGGCGGACCACGTTGAGCGGCGGCCTTCGACTCGAGACCGTCGAGTTCTTCGGACGAACGCTCGACGAGTGCCTCGAGATGTTCGCGGTCTCGCTCGAGTCGCTGCGCGAGGGACGCACCCTCGACTGCCCGAGCGGGCCGGACAGCTTCGTCGCGGAAGCCTGCGAGGCCGGCTGCGACGTCGTGGGTCTCGATCCGCGCTTCACCGCCTCGCCCGCGGAGCTGCGAGCGATCGGAACCGAGTGCCTCGCCCGCTGCGAGCGGCTGATTCGAGATCGCCCGGAGAGCCTCACGTTCCGGGATCGAGAGGGATTCCTCGAGGCGCGTCATCGCGCCCTGGCCCGGTTCCTCACCGACTACGAAGCCCACCGCCACGACGGCCGCTACGTCGCCGCCTCGCTGCCGACGCTCCCCTTTCCGGACCGCGCCTTCGATCGCGTCTTCGCGGCGAACTTCCTCTTCAGCTACGCGCCGACCCAGGACGGCGGGCTCTACGCGGGCCAGGAGTTCGATCTCGCGTTCCACCTTCGATCGATCGAGGAGATCGCCCGGGTCGCCGATCGCGAGATTCGGCTCGCGCCGATGGGGTCCTTCGATCCCCCGCCGCGTCCGCACGGCTACCGGGACCCGGTGATGAAGCGTCTGCAGGAACTCGGCTTCGCGGTGGAACTGGTGCCGAGCCGCTTCGACAGCGGACTCTCGGCCTTCAACGACGTGCTCGTCGCCCGACGTTCGGAGTGAGCCGAGCCTACGCCGCCGCCCGACGCTGGTAGACGATCCACTCGACGAAGAGCAGTGCGAGCCCGACGCCGAGCAGCCACGGCCAGAGTTCGAGCGTGCCCCCGCGTCCGCTCGACGCCTCGACCCGCTCGTCGCCGAGGACGATCGCCTCGGCGGTGTCGAGCCGCCCTTCCTCATCCCCGAATCGGTTGACCGCCACGAAGCGACGCTCTTCGGCGCCGTCGCGGCGCCAACGAACTTCGTGCACGCCCGCGCGTCGGACCGGCCCCCAGGTCGCCACGCCGCTGGGCGAAGCCTCGATCGCGATCGCCTCCCCCTCCGGCGGAACCACCTCGACATCGGTCGCGCCCACCGGCACCGTGACCACGAGCGTGTCGCCCGGCACGAGCCCCGCCGCCGCCGCCGCGTCGTCGATCGAACCGAGATGGTCGATCGCGTTCGCGGTGAAGTTGACGAAGCTCCGCAGGAGCGGCCAGTTGCTGTCGAGCGGATCGAAGGCGACCTGGAGCAGCTTCACCTCGCCGCGATCGGCCCACATCACGAGCGGACCGCCGGTGCCCTCGGCGAGCACCTCGACATCGCCTCGCGGCGCGACGAGGTTCCACGCGCCGACCGCGAGTTCATCGAGGTTCGCGTTGCGGAAGACCGGATGCTCGCGACGCATCGAACGCACCGCCGCGCCCTCCCGTGCACCGAGCGGATCGAGGCCCTCGATCGGTGCCGCCGGCCCGAACGCGAGATATCGGCCCGGCGGCAGCGATGCGAGCGCGACGCCGTCGAGGATCACCACGTCGTAGCCACGCGTCGCCGACTCGCCCTTCGCCTCGAACTCGCCCTTGGTGATCGAATCGCTCGCCGCCAGCGGCAAGCCGTCGAGCAGCATCGAGAGCACGCCGCCCGCCCCGCCGACCCTGAGCACCCGCAACCGCTTGGGCGGCGGCACGACGAGCGTGGCGCGGTCGTCGGCGGCGAGCCCGTTGGCCGACGGCGCGCTGCCCTGCTCGGCCACGATCGAGAGCGTGATCACCGCATCGCGCGGCTGCTCGAAGGGCAGGAACGAGATCTCCGCACGTCCCGGCTCGAAGGCGCCGGTCGCCGGATCGCGCGTCGCGGCGGCGATCGAGACCGGCTCCGGCCGGACCGCCTGCACCACGCCATCCACCGAGAACGCGGGCCGCACCGAGACCGGCTCGAAGCCCGCGTTGAAGAGGCTCGCGAAGACCGCGATCGCGCCGGGCCGGTTCGCCGGCCGCTCCGCCGCCGCGATCTCGAAGCCGACGTTGCCGGTCGCCTCGCCGATCGGCTCGAACCGCAGCGTCTCGCGCTCCCGCAGCACCGTGGTCGCGAGATCGGCAAGCCTGCCGTCGGAAAAGAGGTCGTAGGCGACCGCCTCCGGCGCCTCCTGCGGCGCCTCGGGGTCGGTGGTGGTCGCGAAGGCTCGCGCCAACTCGAGCGCCCCGCGCAATTCGCTGCCGGCATCCGTCGGCTCGATCGCCCGGATCGCCTCGATCGCCTGGCGGGCGTTGGCGGAGAAGGGCGAGCGAACCTCCGCCCGTTCGTCGAACGCGATGACCATGACCTCCCCGTCGCCGCCGCCGAGCCAGCCGCCGCCGAGGACCTCCTCGACCCGCCGCACCGCGGCATCCTTCGCGCGGTCGAGTCGCGTCGCGCCGCCTGCTTCATCGATCGCCTGCATCGATCCGGAGCGATCGAGGAGGATCACCGTCCGCCCACCGCGCGATCCCCCCTTCGCAAGCGGTTGCGCCACCGCCGCCGCGAGGGCGAGGAGCACGAGAAGCTGCAGCAGGAGCAGCAGATTTGGGCGGAGCCGCTGCCAAGGCGCGTTGGCTTCGAGGTCCTCGACCGATCGCCGCCAAAGCAGCGTCGAGGAGATCTCGCGGCGCTTGCGGCGCAGGCGCAGGAAGTAGAGCACCACGAGCGGCGGCACCACGGCCGCGATCGCGAGCAGGCCGGTCAGCGGGGTGAGCCAGGTCACCGCAGAAGTCCCCGGCGACGCAGCACCTCGAGCATCAGCTCGTCGATCGGCTGCGTCGTCTCGACCGGCACGTGCACGATGCCGCGCCGCACGCAGAAGTCGCGCAGCCCCGCGCAATACGCTTCGAGGCGTTCGCGGTATCGCGCGATCACCGCCGGGGTCGCGGTCACCTCCGCCTCGGTCGCATCCTCGAGGTCGACGAGCCGCAGGTCGCCGCCGATCCCGTGCGCCGCGGGATCGGTCTCCTCCGGCGAGAGGATCTGCATCGCGAAGACGTCGTAGCCGCGGCCCGCGACGTAGGTCAGCCCCCTCTCGTACCCCTCGCGAAGCAGGAAGTCCGAGAGCACCACCATCACGCCGCGGCCCTGCCGCGAGAGCGCGAGCGAACGCATCGAGTCGGCGAAGTCCGCAGCGCCGGCCGGCTCGAGGCCGAGCAGCCAGGAACCCATCTCGCGGGTCTTCACCCGGCCGCGAAGGTTCGCGAGCCGCGAGAGCCCCGCGCCGCCGAAGGACGCGAGCGAGACCCGGTTGCGATTGACGAGCCCGACGTAGCCGAGCGCCATCGCGAGCCGCTGCGCGTAGGCGAACTTCTCGGGCTCGCCGAAGGCCATCGACGCGCTCGCGTCGATCACCACGAAGAGCGAGAGGTCCTCCTCCTCGAGGAACATCTTGAGGAAGAGCCGATCGAGCCGCCCGTAGATGTTCCAGTCGACGAAGCGAAGGTCGTCGCCGTGCACGTAGGGCCGAAAGTCGGCGAACTCGACGCTGCGGCCGCGACGCTTGGAACGACGCTCGCCCTGCAGCTTGCCCGAGAAGATCTTGCGGCTCACGACGTCGAGCCGGTCGAGCCGCGCCATCAGGGCGCCGTCGATCAGTTCGTCGACCTTGCGGGCCCGTCGCATCGGCCGCGCCTCGTCGCTCATGGCCCGACCTCCGCCGGCTCGCGCGGCACCGCGGCGAGGATCGACCGGAGGATCTCGTCGGGGCTGCGCCGCGCCGACTCCGCCTCGAAGCTCCGCACGATCCGATGCCGCAGCGAAGGCAGCGCCATCGCGCGAAGATCGTCGCCCGAGACCGCGTAGCGCCCGTCGAGGAGCGCCGCGACCTTCGCCGCCGAGACGAGGGCGATGAGCCCGCGCGGACTCGCGCCGAGCGCGATCAGCCGGGCGATCTCCGTCGGCGCGTGTTCACCGCCAGGGTGCGTCGCGAGCACGATCCTTGCCGCGTAGTCGGCGATGTGGGGTGCGACATGCACGCGACGAGCGAGCGCCTGGGCTTCGAGGATCGCTCGGCCGTCGAGCCGCGGCGAGGCCTTGGCGAACTCCGCCCGGGTGGTGCGGGTCAGGATCTCGTCGAGCTCCTCGCGGGTCGGCTGCGGCACGAGGATCTTGAGGAGGAACCGGTCGAGTTGCGCCTCGGGCAGCGGGAAGGTCCCCTCCTGCTCGATCGGATTCTGCGTCGCGAGCACGAGGAACGGCTTCTCGAGTTTGCGGGTCTCGCCGCCGGCCGAGACCGACCGCTCCGCCATCGCCTCGAGGAGCGCCGACTGCGTGCGCGGCGCGGCGCGGTTGATCTCGTCGGCGAGCAGCAGGTTCGTGAAGATCGGGCCCGCGCGGAACTCGATCCGCCGCGCGCCGCCGTCGCCGTCGTCGGCGATCACCGTGGTGCCGGTGAGATCCGCGGGCATGAGATCGGGCGTGAACTGCACGCGGCCGAAGCGCAGGCTCAGGGCGTCCGCGAGCGTGCGCACCAGCAGGGTCTTGCCAAGCCCCGGCGGGCCCTCGAGCAGCACGTGGCCGTTGGCGAAGAGCGCGACGAGCACCTCCGCGACGACCTTCGACTGCCCGACGAGCACCTCGCCGATCTCTGCGCGGAGCATGGCGACTCGACGACGGAACGCCTCGCAGTCGCGCTCGACCGACTCGATCGCATCGTCGACGCCTGCCGCCGGCGAGTCAGCCATCGCCGCCTCCGGTCTCTCCGCCCCGCGCGCGCCGCTTCGCCCGCAGCAGGCGTGAGGTCGCGCGGCCGTCATCCTCGTCGGGCGGTTCGGCCGAAGGCTCCCGCTTGGCGGGCGCCGCCGCCGCGCCCGTGTCCGCAGTCGCCGCCGACGGCGTCGAGGATGCGGTCGAGGGACGATGATCAGGGCCG
>JBMTTG010000066.1:0-12244 GCA_049449095.1 Phycisphaerales bacterium
GTCAAGACCACTTGCGATTCGGCTCGCCAATACCTCGACGCCCTCGGATCACTGCTTCCGAACCTCGATGCCGAGGCGATCGATCTGGTGACGGACTCGGTGTTCAGGCGTTGGGCGGACGATCGGCAGGTCCTGGTGCTCGGAAACGGAGGCAGCGCTTCCACCGCCGCGCACTACGTGACCGACCTCGTCAAGACGGCCTGGGTTCCTGGGCAGAGGCGGTTGCGGACGCTCTCCATGACCGACAACCCTGGACTGACCACCGCGATCGGAAACGACATCGCGTTCGAGGAGTCCTTCAGCTTCCCGCTCGAGTCCTATGCGCGCGAGGGCGATCTCGTGATCGCGATCAGCGGCTCCGGCAACTCGCCGAACATCGTGTCGGCGTGCCGGTTCGCGAGGAGCCTCTCGCTGGAAGTCGTCGGATTGACCGGCTTCGATGGCGGCGAGTTGGGACGACTCGCCGACCTGCACGTCAATGTGCCGAGCGACAACTACGGCTTGATCGAGGACCTGCACCTGTCGATGGGGCACATGATCGGCCAAGGCCTGCGCGCCCGCGTCGAACGTCATGTCGCGGGAGGTTGACCTGTGAGCGATTCCCGCCGCTATCTGCTGATCACTCCGGCCCGGAACGAGGCCGAGTTCGCCAAGCGAACGCTCGACTCGGTCGCCGCGCAGACGGTTCGCCCTGCGAAGTGGGTGATCGTCGACGACGGCTCCACCGACGACACCCCTCGACTGCTCGCCGAGTTCGCGGCGAAGCACGACTGGGTCGAGATCGTCACGCGACGCGATCGCGGGGTTCGTAGTGTCGGTCCTGGCGTGATCGAGACCTTCTATGCCGGTCTCGACCGATGCGATCTCGACGACTTCGACTACGTGTGCAAGCTCGACCTGGACCTCGAACTTCCCAAGGAGTACTTCGAGGGCCTGATGGAGAAGATGGAGGGCGATCCACGCCTCGGAACGTGCAGCGGGAAGGCGTGGTTCGAGGATCCCGCGGGCGGTGGCCTGGTGATGGAGCTGATCGGCGACGAGATGTCCGTCGGTGCGAGCAAGTTCTTCCGGACGACCTGCTTTCGCCAGATCGGCGGCTTCGCCCGGCAGGTCATGTGGGACGGGATCGATTGCCACCGTTGTCGGATGCTCGGGTGGAAGGTGCGGAGCTTCCGCGACGACCACTTGAAGTTTCTCCATCTCCGACCGATGGGTTCGAGCCACAAGGGCATCCTGCACGGACGCGCCCGGCATGGTCGCGGGCAGTACCTCATGGGCACGAGTCCCGTCTACATGCTGGTGAGCGTCGGGTACCGGGTCTTCAGCAAGCCGGTGTTGGTCGGGGCCGCGGCGACCCTGTGGGGATACCTCGCCGCCTCCGTGACACGGCCGCATCGCACCGTCGGGGCCGACTTCCGGCGATTCCTGAAGCGCTACCAGTGGCGGGCCTTGCTTCGCGGCAAGATGCGGGCGGCGGAGTCGATCGAGGCGGAGATGGCCGACCGATGGGATCCGACGCGGCCAGGAGCGGTCGAACTCGGACGGCCTCGCCGCGAGCCCTCGAGGGCCATCGAGGCTGGCGTGGCGTGACCGAGATGATGACGGCCTCCGAGCGGCGCCGAACCGCCGAGTCTGGCGGCGCTGGATCGCAGCCGGACTGCCGATCCGTGCTGCTCGATGGGCTCGACCTCGCGAAGGTGGACGAGCAGGAAGCCGTCGCGTGGGTGATGGAGTCGCTGTCGAGCAGTCGCGGCGGCTGGATGGTGACGGTGAATCTCGACATCCTTCGGCAGGTCCACTCGTCCGTGGAGATCCGCAGGCTGGTGGAGCAGTCGGACCTGCGGGTCGCCGACGGCATGCCGCTGCTGTGGGCGGCGCGGCTGCAGGGCACGCCGCTGCCCGAGCGGGTCTGCGGGTCGAACCTCATCCACTCGCTGCCGGCGGCAGCAGCGACGGCGGGCCGATTGGCGTCAGCGGCAGCGGTGGCGTCAGGGGTGGCCGCAGCGGCGGCGTCAGCCCTCGTCGGACGTCATCCGACGCTGAAGGTGGCGGGATGCCTCTGCCCGAAGTTCGGCTTCGAGCAGGATCCGGAGGAGCTCGCGAGGATCGACCACGCACTTCGCGAGTCGAACCCCGACCTGGTGCTGGTCGCGCTGGGATTCCCCAAGCAGGAACGGCTCATCGAACGGATGCGGGCCTGCGCACCGCAGGCCTGGTGGATCGGGGTCGGCATCAGCTTCAGCTTCGCGAGCGGCCGCGTGAAGCGGGCCCCGCGATGGGTCCAGTCGATCGGCCTCGAGTGGCTTCATCGCACGATGCAGGAGCCTCGGCGCCTGTTCAAGCGGTACTTCATCCACGACATCCCGTACGGACTCGGACTGCTCTGGCGGGCGTGGCGCCGTCGCGGTCGGGTCGGTTGACGCGAGTACACTCCCGCGAATGTCGGCGGAACTGGACGCCTATCAGGGCGAGGCCATCTCGGAACTCCCGCAGTGCGGCGATCCTGCCGCGCTCGAGGCCTGGCGGATCGCCCACCTCGGGACGAAGGGACGCCTGAAGGGGCTCATGTCCCTCATGAAGGATGCGAGCCCCACCGAGCGACCAGTGCTCGGGCAGCGGCTGAATGCGCTCAAGCAGGCGCTCGAGGCCGCGTTCGAGGAGCGGAAGGCGGCGCTCTCGACCACGCGTGCCGTGCCTCGCGGCATCGACCTCACCGAGCCGGGCCTTGAACTCGCGACGGGACGCCGGCACGTGCTCACCGCGACCATCGATCGGATCGTCGAGGTCTTTGGGCGCATGGGCTTCGAGGTCGCCGACGGCCCCGAGCTCGAGGACGAGTGGCACAACTTCACCGCGCTCAACATCCCGCCCGAGCATCCGGCACGCGACCGCGGCGACAACTTCTTCCTCGGCGGCGAGGCGGCCGGAAGGCTGCTCCTCCGAACGCAGACCTCGACCGTGCAGATCCGTGCGATGGAGTCCACGCCGCCGCCGCTTCGGGTGATCGCGGTGGGGCGGGTCTATCGGCCCGACGACCACGACGCCACGCACTACAGCATGTTCCATCAGGTCGAGGGGCTCGCGGTCGATCGCGGCCTCACCATGGTGGATCTCAAGAGCACGCTGCTCGGCTTCGCGAAGGCGTTCTTCGGGCCCGAGGCCGAGGTCCGGATGCGCCCGTCGTTCTTCCCGTTCACCGAGCCCTCCGCCGAAGTCGACATGCGGATGCCGGTGAAGGGCACCTGGCAGTGGGTCGAGATCGGCGGATGCGGCATGGTCGACCCGGCGGTCTTCGAGTCGGTCGGCATCGATCCCGAGGAGTGGTCGGGCTTCGCGTTCGGGCTCGGCATCGAGCGGGTGACCATGCGGCGCCACGGACTCGGCGACATTCGCCGTCTCTTCGAGAACGACGCGAGGTTCCTGCGGCAGTTCTGACGCGCGGCCCGGATCGCCCTCGGCGTCGAGTTGGGCTCGTGAATGTTCGAGGCCGGAGCGAGTGACCGGCACGGAGCCGGATCTCGCCAGACCGCGTCCGATCATGGACGCCTCAGGTCGTGTACTCGGCGTTGATGCGCACGTACTCGGCGGTCAGGTCGCAGGTGAGGAAGCGGTCGCGATGCGGGCCGGCCGCGAGATCGATCGCGATCTCCACGCGGTCCCCCGAGAAGACCCGCTCGAGCGCCGAGAGATCCTCGATGGCGGGAGCGCCGTGGGCGAAGAGGGGCAAGCCGTTCGCCTCGACGCGGATCCGGTTCGGATCGAAGGCCGCCGCGGTGCGCCCGATCGCCGCGCCGATGCGGCCCCAGTTGGGATCGCCGCCGGCGATCGCGGTGCGCACGAGCAGGCTGCGACCGACCGTCTCGGCGACTTCGCGCGCATCCGCAGGGCTCGCGGCGCCGGTCACCGCGACCTCGACGATGCGCTGGGCTCCCTCGCCGTCGGCGGCGATCATCCTCGCCAGATCCAGGCACGCGTCCCCGAAGGCGCGTTCGAACGCATCGGTGTCGGCCGGAGCGCCGGCGAGTCCGCTCGCCATCGCGAAGACCGCGTCGTTGGTCGAGGTGTCGCCATCGACGCTCACGCGATTGAAGGATCGGTCGCAAGCGTCGCGCAGCAGCCGCGAGAGCGGAACCGGCTCGACCGACGCATCGGTGAGGACGACGCCGATCATCGTGGCCATGTTGGGATGGATCATCCCGGCGCCCTTGCAGAAGCCGACGATCGAGATCTCGCTCCCGTCCGCGGCTCTCACCCGCCGCTCGACGCCCTTGGGGGCGGTGTCGGTGGTCATGATCGCACGGGCGATCCGATCGCCGCAGTCGCGATCGAGCGAGGCGACGAGTCCGGGGATCGCGGCGCAGAGCGCGTCGATCGGAAGGCGCCGGCCGATCACGCCCGTCGAGTTGATCAGGCAGCGCGACGGCGTCGTGCCGAGCGTCGCCGCGAGTTCGCGGGCGGTGCGCAGCGCGTCGGCGTCGCCGGCCGCGCCCGTCGCGGCGTTCGCGCAGCCGGCATTGATCAGCACGCCGCGTCCTCGCCCGCCGCTCTCGACGAGATGACGCCGGCTGAGGGCGATCGGCGCTGCCGCGAAGCGGTTTCGTGTGAAGACCGCGGCGACCGAAGCCTCCGCATCGGCGGCGACGAGTGCGAGGTCGTCGCCGGCACCCTTGCGGATCCCGGCCTTGGCCGTCGCGCCACGGAACCCGCGAGGCAAGCGGGATGGAATCTTCGCCGCCGTGGCGGCATGGGGCGTGACATGCGTGGTCATGGGATGGATTCCGCTGAAGCGGAGCGGTCACGCTGCGGAGGGATCGAACGTCGTGCGCACCATCGCGATCTCGTCGCAGCAGTGCTTCTTCGGGCAGCGGGCGCAGTCCTTGAGGATCTTCTCAGGCAGGCCGTTCACGCTGACCTGCCGGAAGCCGAGCCGCTCGAAGAAGAGCGGGGCGCGGGTGAGCACGAAGACCCGCTCGACGCGCAGCTTCGTCGCGATCGACGCGAGGTGATCGACGATCCGCGAGCCGATCCCGCCGCCGTGGAGGTCCGGATCGACGCCGACCGATCGGATCTCCGCGAGGTTGGGGGTGTAGAGCCAGAGCGCGCCGCAGCCGATCACGCGCTGGCCCGAGACCGCCACCGCGAAGTCGCGGATCGAGGTGAGGATCTCCTCCTCGCTGCGAGGAAGATTCTCGCCCGCATCGGCCCAGAGATCGATCAACCGCTTGATGCCGGGCAGATCCTCGACGGTCGCCATGCGCACCTCGGCTTCGATCGGCGCGGTGTCCCGCGATTCCGGCCGGCGCAGGCGGGCGAGCCGGGCGGCGATCTGGTCCGGCGAGGTGCCGCCGACCGCGGCACGCTTCGAGAGCGCCGCATTCACGGTGAGGTCGACGAAGACCTGCTCCGTCGCGGAAGGCGCGATCTCGCGGATCGTCGCGAGCGGCAGCGATTCGAGTGGTACCCGGCGCGAGAGCGCCTCGGCGACGAGGCGCCCCGCCTGATGATGCGCGTCGCGGAAAGGCACGCCCTGCGCGACGAGATGGTCGGCGAGCTCGGTGGCGTTGGCGTGGTCGGCGAGCGCGGAGGCCTTCGCCCGATCGCGCCGAACCTTCAGTCCATCGAGCAGGGGCGGCAGCACGCGAAGCGAGATCGAGAGCTCGTCCATCGCGGTGAAGAGCGGCAACTTGTCCTCCTGCAGATCCTTGTTGTAGGCCATCGGCAGGCCCTTCAAGGTCGTCAGGATTCCGGTCAACCGGCCGATCTGCATGCCGGCCTTGCCGCGCACGAGCTCGAGGGCGTCGGGATTCTTCTTCTGCGGCATGATCGACGAGCCCGAGCACAGGCCGTCGGGAAGATCGACGAGGGCCGCCTCGCCGGAGGCGTAGAAGATCAGGTCCTCCGCGAGGCGAGACAGATGCATCGCCTCGATCGCGATCGCCGCGAGCGACTCCGCCACGAAGTCGCGGTCGCCGACCGCATCGAGGCTGTTCGCGCTCGCGGCGGCGAAGCCGAGATCGACCGCGAGGCTCTCGCGATCGATCGGATACGCGGTCCCGGCGAGCGCCGCGCTCCCGAGGGGACAGACCGAGGTGCGCTTGCGGGCGTCGGCGAGACGCAGCGCATCGCGGCGAAGCATCTCGACGTACGCCAGGCACCAGTGGGCGAAGAGGATCGGCTGAGCCCGCTGCAGATGGGTGTAGCCGGGGAAGACGGTCTCCCGCTCCCGCTCGGCGAGCGAGACGAGCGACTGGATCGCGGCCTGCGTCTCCGCGATCCGCTCGTCGAGCGCCCGCATGGTCCAGAGCCGCAGATCGGTCGCGACCTGGTCGTTGCGGCTTCGCCCGGTGTGCAGCTTCTTGCCGAGGTCGCCGACCCTCGCGACGAGTTCGCGCTCGACGAAGGAGTGGACGTCCTCGTCGTCCGCTGAAGCGAGTCGAGCGGGATCCTCGCGGACCTCCTCGCGGAGCGCTTCGATCGCCGCCTCGAGCCGCTGCCGTTCGGGCCGGGTCAGCACGCCGGCCTTCTCGATTGCGCGAGCCCAGGCGCCGCTGCCGTCGAGGTCCTCTTCGAAGAGCCTCCGATCGAAGGGCAGCGAGTCGTTGAATCGCTTGAAGAGCTCGTGCACCGCGCCAGACAAGCGTCCGGCCCAGATCGCGTCTCGGGTCGTGCTCACGAGGGAACCGTCTCCCGTTCGGTGGCGTGGGCGGCGGGCCGGGTCTCCTCGCGCATCGCGGCGATCCGCGAGGGCAGCGTGAAGAGCCGGATGAAGCCGCCGGCATCGGACTGCCGGTAGACCTCGTCGGCGGAGAAGGTGGCGAACGCCTCGGCATACAGGCTCTTCTCGCTCCGCCGTCCGACGGTGGTCGCGGTGCCCTTGAACAGGCGCACCCGCACCTCGCCCTCGAGCGACTCCGCGAGACGCTCGAAGCCGGCCTGCATCACCTCGCGCAGCGGCGTGAACCAGCGGCCGTCGTAGACGAGTTCCGCGAAGGCGATCGCCTGCTCCTGCCGCCAGCGATGGAGGCGCCGGTCCAGCACGAGTTCCTCCAAGCCGCGCAGCGCCTCCATGATCACGGTGCCTCCGGGGGTCTCGTAGCAGCCGCGGCTCTTCATGCCGACGAGGCGGTTCTCGATGAGATCCACGCGGCCGACGCCGTGGGCGCCGGCGATCTCGTTGAGCCGCTCGAGCAGCGAGACCGCGTCGAGGCGTTGCCCGTCGAGCGTGCGCGGACGTCCCTGCTCGAAGCCGATCACGACCTCGGCGGCCTCGTCGGGGGCGTGCTGCGGATCGACGGTCCGCACCCAGAGATCCGACGGCGGCGAGTTCCACGGATCCTCGAGCGCCCCGCCCTCGTGGGAGAGGTGCCAGATGTTGCCGTCGCGCGAGTAGATCTTGGTCGCCGAGGCGGTGGTGGGCACTCGATGCTTGGCGAGGTAGGCCAGCAGGTCCTCGCGGCCGCGGAACTCCCAGGTGCGCCACGGCGCAATCACCTCGAGATCGGGGGCGAGTGCCGCGTAGGTCGCCTCGAAGCGGACCTGGTCGTTGCCCTTCCCGGTGCATCCGTGGGCGACGGCATCGCAGCCGAGCCGACGCGCCGCCTCGACCTGGGCGCGAGCGATGGGCGGACGCGCGATCGCGGTGCCGCGCAGGTAGCGGCCCTCGTAGACCGCGCCGGAGATCGCCATCGGGAACGCGAATTCTTCGAGGAAGGTCTCGCGCACATCGAGGACCTCGCAGTGCGTGGCGCCCGAGCGAAGCGCCTTCTCCTCGATGCCTTCGAGTTCGTCGGCGCCTTGCCCGACGTCGACCACGACCGCGACCACTTCCGCGTCGTGGTGCTCGAGCAGCCAGGGGATCATGGCGGAGGTGTCGAGCCCTCCGGAGTAGGCGACGGCGATCTTGCGGGACATGGAAACGCTCTCCGAGTGGATGGGGGACGTTCGGTCAGCCTCGTCCGATCAGGCGGACGAGCAGGGCGTTCTGGGCGTGCATGCGGTTCTCCGCCTGGTCGTAGACGACCGAAGCGGGCGAGTCGATCACCTCGTCGAGGACCTCCTCGCCGCGATGCGCTGGTAGGCAGTGCATGAAGAGGGCCTCGGGACCGGCCTTCCGCATGAGCGCGGGATCGACGCGATAGGGCGTCAGCCGTCCACGCTTGTCGTGCGCGTCGCTTTGGCCCATCGAGATCCACGCGTCGGTGTAGACCGCGTCCGCGCCGGCGACCGACGACGGGTCGTCGGACCACAGAATCTCGGCGCCGGAGGCCTTCGCCAGTTCGCGGCACTCGGCGATCGTCTGCTCGTCGGGGCGGCAGGACTCCGGGGTGATCGCGATGAAGCGTCCGCCGAGGATCGCGACGGTCTCCATGAGCGAGTGGCAGACGTTGTTGCCGTCGCCCACGAAGGCGATCGACGCCTCGCCGAGCGGGCGGCCGTGCTCGGCAAGCGTCAGCAGGTCCGCGAGCGCCTGGCAGGGATGGAACCGTTCGGAGAGGGCATTGACCACCGGCACGCTCGAGGCCTCGGCGAGCTGCTCGAGCGTCGCGTGCTCGAAGACCCGCGCGACGATGACGTCGCACCATCGTTCGAGGTTTCGAGCATAGTCGGCGACGGACTCCCGCACGCCGAGGCGCTCGGCGCGGTGATCGAGGTGCACCGCGGTGCCGCCGAGCTTCGCCATGCCGATCTCGAAGCTCACCCGCGTTCGCAGCGAGGGCTTCTCGAAGAGCATCACGAGCGATCGTCCGCGGAGCAGGGAGGCGGCGGCGGCTGGATCGCGACGCAGCGAAGCCTTGAGGTCGGCGGCTTCCGCGAGGATCTCGCGGATCGCGTCGGCGCCGAGATCGGTGCCGCGAAGAACATGGGTGGCACCGCGGCCCGTCGAGCCGGCGGCGTGGCGTGGAGAAAGCGAGGTCATGTCGAGGAGCCGATCCGTTCGGGATGCGTGGAGTCGGCGTCGACCTCGAGATCGACGCAGGTGCCGCACGCGCCGGGCTGGTGCCCATCGAGCAGGGCGAGGAGCGACGCGGGCTCCGCCCACGAAGCGATTCTGACCGGCACCCGCGCAGCCTCGGCGGCGGCGAGTGCACCGCGGACCTTCGCGATCATGCCACCCGCGATCCAGCCCTCCTCGATGCCGCGGGCGATCTCCGTCGCGTCGAGCCGGGGGAGCAGCGAGCCATCGGGGCCGAGCACGCCGGACACATCGGTCAGCAAGACGAGTTCCCGGGCGCGAAGCAGCTTCGCGAGTCCTGCCGCCGCGTCGTCCGCGTTCACGTTGAGCAGTCCGCCCTCGCCGTCGAGGCCGATCGAACTGAGGACCGGCAGGAAGCCTTCGGCGAGCAGCACCTCGAGGAGCCGTGGTCGCCCGCCACAGATCTCGCCGACCCGGCCCGGATCGAAGGGAAACGCCGTGCTGGGACGGCACTCGGCGACGCCCGCGTCGCCAAGGCAGAGCCCGACGGCTGGAAGCCCGAGCGCCCGCAGGATTCCGACAAGGCGCTTGTTCATCGAACCTGCGAGCACGCCGGCGATCGCCTCGATCTGCTCCGGCGGCGTGATGCGGATGCCTTCGCGTCGCTCGGTCTCGAAGCCGAGAGCCGAGAGGTGGCGATCGACCGCGGCCCCGCCGCCGTGGACGACGACCACGCCTTCGCGCCGCTCGCGATGCAGCCGCGCGAGCGCCGAGAAGAAGGATCCCGCGGTCTCCGGGCGATCGAGCAGGGCTCCGCCGAGCTTCACCACGAAGGGATGGGAACTCATCGGGCGGATCCTCCGGTCACGGCTCGCCGCGACGGCAGCAGGCCTTCGGTGGCCTCGAAGCCGAAACGGAGGTTGAAGCACTGCACCGCCTGCCCGGCCGCCCCCTTCACGAGGTTGTCGATCGCGCTCGAGACGATCGCATGCGGACGCCGCGGATGCACCGCGAGGGCGATGTCGCAGAAGTTCGTTCGGACGACCGATCCCACCGCCGGCCACTCGCCGGACGGAAGCAGTCGAACGAAGGTCGCGTCGGCGTAGGTCGCTTCAAGCGTCTCGCGAAGCTGGGACTCGTCGACGCTCTTGCGAAGCGGCACGTGGATCGTCGACAGGATGCCGCGATCGAACGCCCCCAGATGCGGCGTGAAGACGATCTCCGCGGCGCCGTGGGTGGCGATCTCCGGCTCGTGCCGATGCGAGAGGACCCCGTAGGCCTGCAGGCTGACCTCGCTGAAGATCGTGCGGGCGGAAGGGGATCGCCCGGCGCCGCTGACGCCGCTCGTCGCGTCGACGATGACCGGCGAGGCGGGGTCGATCAGGTCCGCGTCGGAGAGCGGACGCAGCGGCAGGATCACCGAGGTCGGGTAGCAACCGGGCACCGCGACGAGATCCGAAGCGGCGATCGCCTCGGCGTTCAGCTCGGCGAGGCCATACGCGGCGCGGGCGAGCAGATCGGGCCGACGATGCTCGAAACCGTAGTGCCGGGGATAGTCGCGCGGATCGGGCAGGCGGAAGGCGGCCGAGAGATCGAGGACGACGATCCCGCGCTCGAGCAGCTCCGGCGCGAGATCGTGACTCGCTTCGTGCGGCGTGGCGAGGAAGACCGCGGCGGGACTGCCCGCGAGGATCCGCTCAAGGCTCGCGGGTTCGATGGCGCCTTCGGCCACCCCGCGCAGACGCGGATGGGAGTGTTCGAGCGGGATCGACTCCTCGCTGCGGCGACCCGAACCGAAGAGACCCACGATCTCCGCGTGCCGATGCCCCGCGAGCAGCGAGACCAGTTCCCCACCGGAGTAGCCGGTGGCGCCGACGATCGAGACGCGTGTCATGGAGTGGGCTTCGGGGAGGATTGGAACGGCGAAATCGAAGGGGAGAAGGTACCGGTCGCGTGCACGCGAGGCACCGGTTGGGCGGTCAGGAAGCGGTGATTCCCGCGAGGCGTCGGAGGCTGCGGGCAAGCCGCGTCGCGGCGGTGGGGCTCGAGGCCGCGAGGAACACGGTGTCGTCTCCGGCGATCGAGCCGAGCATGCCGCTCGGCCGGCTGCGGTCGAGTTCGACCGCCAAGGCGTTGCCGTGGCCGGGCGGCGTGCGAAGCACCACCATCGTGCCGCCCTGCTCGACCGAGAGAAGCTCGCGACGCAATGCGGCCGCGAGCGTGGGTTCTCCGTTGCCTCGCGGCGATGGCGCCGTCGCCTCGCTCGGGGCCACGTAGCCCTCGGGGCCCTTGAGGACGCCGATGGCGGCGAGGTCGCGGGAGAGCGTCGCCTGCGTGCACTCGAAGCCCGCTTCGGCCAGCGCTTCGCGCAGGGCGTCCTGCCCGCGGAAGCTGCGGGTGCCGATCAGTCGGAGGATGGCGGCGTGGCGCCGGGCCTTGGCGGACATGAGGGGGAAGAATATACAGGGTGATGCATGGATATGAAGCAAGAAAGGAGAAAGGAGTTAGGAGAGAGGAGGAGAAGAGGAGAGGAGGAGAGGAGGAGACGGGCATGGTCGCCCACCGTCAGCCTCCGGCATCAGGTGCAGCGCTTCGCCTTCCGGGTCCATCGCGTCCATCAGGGCCATTCCGTCCAAGCAATCGCCCGCCGAGCGAAGCGAGCGACCACCGCGTGACGTGGCCCGCGCCGAACTTCACGAACTTCTGCCGGAAGGCGCGAGCGAACGTCAGGGACCGGTAGCGTGCTCCCGCGGTCCTCGCAGTTCACCGCCCGCGCTTCTCGCCCGAGAACCGACAGCCGAGTGGTCGCCTCGACGCTTCGCTTGCGGTCCTGAGATATCGCGATTGACTCATATTGCCGTGGAGGAATACTCTCCGTGTGGGATGTCGATTACACCGACGAGTTTGGCGAGTGGTGGCACTCCCTCGACGAGGAGGTGCAGGAGGCGATTGCGCACGATGTCGGCGTGCTCGAGCAGATCGGCCCGGGGCTTGGACGCCCGCAGGTCGACACGCTTGCGGGCTCTCGCTTCCCGAACATGAAGGAGCTCCGTACTCAGGTTCGCCGGCATTCGATCCGAATCGCGTTCGCATTCGACCCGAGGCGACGCGCGATCCTGCTGATCGGCGGAGACAAGTCCGGCGATCGGCGCTTCTACGAACGGATCGTGCCGATCGCAGACCGCCTGTATCGAGAGCATCTTGACGAGATCTCTCGGGAGGATGAAACGCATGGCTAGGTCACGAACTCGGAAGTGGGGTGAGCTGAAGGCGGCGATGAGCCCGGCAGCGCAGGCGAGAGTCGACGCTCGTGTTCGTGCGACCCTCGCG
>JBMTTG010000067.1:0-12233 GCA_049449095.1 Phycisphaerales bacterium
ACGTGGTCACGATGGGAATCACCCAGTTCGCCGCCGATCAACTGACCGACGTCACGTACGCGGCGATGAAGCCCGTCGGCACCACCCTCTCCCCCGGCGAGAGCATCGGCGAGGTCGAGTCGGTCAAGACGACCGGCGACGTCTACACCGCCGTCGCCGGCGAGATCATCGAGGTCAATCAGGCGATCTCCGCGGACCCGTCGCTCGTCAACACCGATCCCTACGGCGAAGGCTGGATGGTCCGGATCCGCACGAGCGACGCCTCGCCGCTCGCATCCCTGAAGGACGGCGCGGCGTACGACCAGAGCCTCGCGGGTGCCTGAGACGACCTCGGTCCCCGAGAGCGGCGGTCGGATCGCGATCCGAGGGCTTCGCAAGACCTACCGCGCCTCGGGCGGTCGCGGTCGCGACGTCGAGGCGATCCGCGGGCTCGACCTCTCGATCGACGAGCCCGGCTTCTACGCGGTGATGGGACCATCGGGCAGCGGGAAGACCACGCTGCTCCACCTCCTTGCCGGCCTCGACCGCGCCGATGCCGGCGAGATCGACGTCGCGGGCGAGCGGGTCGATCGGCTCTCCGAACGCGACCTCACCTTCTACCGGCGCCGGCGGATCGGCATGGTCTTCCAGCAGTTCAACCTGCTCCCGACGCTCTCGGCGCTCGACAACGTGATGCTGCCGGGAACCCTCGACGGACAGGCCGGTCCTCGACTGCGGGATCGCGCCTCCGAACTGCTGCGCGAACTCGGCCTCGCCGACCGCGCGGACCATCGTCCAGACGCGCTCTCCGGCGGCGAGCAGCAGCGGGTCGCGATTGCGCGGGCCCTGCTCTTCGATCCGCCGGTCGTCTTCGCCGACGAGCCGACCGGCAACCTCGACTCCGCGACGAGCGCGAGGCTGTGGGATCTCCTGAACCGCATCGCCTCGGAGCGGCGAATGCTCGTCCTCATGGTCACCCACGAGCCCGCCGCGGCGACGCGATGCCGGCGGGTCTTCGTGCTTCGCGACGGAACCCTCGCGGGAGCGTTCGATGTGGATGGGCTCGATTCGGGCGGTCTGGCCGTTCGTGCGGCTGAGCTTGCTCGGGCGTCCTCGTAGGACGACGCTGCTCGCGATCGCGATCGCCCTCTCGACGGCCCTGGTCGTCGCGGTGGTGTCGATGGTCCACTCCGGCCAGGCGGGCATCGAGCGGCGGATCGTCCGCTCGATCGGCGCGACCGACGCGATCGTCTCGCACCAGTTCGGCAGCGACTTCGAGGAGTCGCTGCTCGAGGAGGTCCGCGGGTGGCCAGGCGTGGCGTTCGCCGGCGGCCGTCTTCGGGGCGCGATCACGATCGTGCGGGCCGACGGTCGCCGCGACGAGGAGGGACGGATCCGCCGCACGACGACCGAGGTCCGCGGCGTGGATCTCTCGGACATCGACCGCTTCGACCAGCTCGAACTCGAGGCGGGACGACTGCCCGCCTCGCCCGGCGAGATCGTGATCGATCCGCTCGTCGCCGAGCAGCTCGACGCGGTGGTCGGCGATCGGCTCGAGGTGCAGCGGTTCGGCGATCCGATCGAACTCGAGATCGTGGGCATCCAGCGGCGCCCGATCCTCGGCGCCCTGCAGCGCCCGATCGCGCACCTCGATCGCGCCACGCTCGCCGAGGCGATGAACGCCGCCGCGCGGCTCACCGCGATCTCGCTGATCCTCGACGAAGGCGTCGACGTGCCCGCGTGGTGCGAGGATCGGCAGCTGCTCCTTGGCGACGGCGATCTCGTGGTGGAGCCGTCGGAACGGGTCCGCGGCGGCTTCGACCGCACGATCGCCGGCAGCCGGCTCGGCCTCTCGCTCGGCGCCGCGATGGCCTTCCTCTCGTGCAGCTTCATCGTCGCGACCGGCATGACGACCGCGGTCGTCGAACAGCAGCGGCTGCTCGCGATCGCCCGCTGCCTCGGCGCTTCCCGTCGGCAGGTCTTCCTCGGGCAGGTCCTCTCGGGCGCATGCCTCGGCGCGGTGGGCGGCGTGATCGGCCTGCCGATCGGCATCGCGGTCGCCGCGATCGGCGCCTCGTTCATCCCGGAGATCCTCACCGCGGGGCTCTTGGTGCCGCTCTTCGGCCTCGCGCTCGCAGTGCTCGGCTCGGTCGGCACCGGCCTGCTCGGGGCGGCCTATCCGGCGTTCCAGGCGAGCCGCGTGCCGCCGCTCGAGGCGATGACCACGCGAGCGCGGCCGCCCCGCCCCCGCGCCATGCTGCTCTGCGCCGCCGCAGGCTTCGCGGCGATCGCCGCGCAGGTCGCGCTGCTCTCGATCGGCGACCGCGACGAGCGCTATCTCGCCTACAGCTTCGTGGGCATGCCGCTCCTGCACGTGGGCTGGTTCCTGCTCTCGCCGCCGCTCTTCCTGCTCGTCTCGAAGGTGCT
This sequence comes from Phycisphaerales bacterium, assembly GCA_049449095.1. Lineage (GTDB taxonomy): Bacteria > Planctomycetota > Phycisphaerae > Phycisphaerales > SM1A02 > VGXO01. The sequence goes on from JBMTTG010000067.1 coordinate 2,407, forward strand.
CTCGAAGCCGCTCGGCATCCTGCTGAGGCTGCCGCCCAAGCTCCTCGAGAACTCCGTCGCGGCCACCCCCTACCGACTCGGATTCACGGCGGGCGCGTTGATGCTCGGCCTCTCCATCCTGGTGAGCACCTGGAGCAACGGCGTCTCGGTCGAGAACGTCCTCCGGGATCGGGTGCGCTTCGCCGACGGCTTCGTGTTCCGCACCAGCGGCCTCTCGCCCGAGCAGCAGGCCCGCATCGCCTCGCTGCCCGGCGTCGTCGAGAGCTGCCCGGTGGGCTACCTGCCGCTCGAGGTGATCGGCCAGCAGGTCTTTGGAATCGAAGGGCTGGCGCCGCCCAACGTCATCGCGGTCGGATTCGACCCGGAGCGGTTCCTGCGACTCAACCGGCTCGAATGGATACGCGGCGATCCGGAAACCGCGGTCCCGCGGCTGCTCGCGGGCGACGCCTGCCTCGTCGCGGAGCCGTTCCTGACGGCGCGGGGCCTCGGCGTGGGCGATTCGATCGAGCTCGGGAACGCGCGCCGCAGCGCGACCTTCGAGATCGTCGGCGTGGTCGGCGCCGCGGGCCTCGACATGGCCACGCAGATGTTCGGCATGCGGAGCCTCTACAACGAGCAGGCGATCAGCTGCGTCTTCCTCGACTTCGGCGCCGTCACGCGGAACTTCGGCAGCCGCGAGGCCTTCATCATGCAGCTCTCGCTCGACGAGTCGCTCGGCGCCGAGGGCGAGCGACGCCTGCAGGAGGCGATCGTCGATGCGGTGCCCGGCACCGTCTTCGCGACCGGCCGCGGGATCCGCGAGGTGGTCGATCGGGTCGGCGGCACCGTGCTCGCGGTCGCCGGCGCCGTCTCGGCCGGGGCCCTGCTTCTCGCCGGGCTCGGGGTGGGCAACGTGATCGCCGCGGGCATCGCGGCGCGACGATTCGAGTTCGGCCTCATGCGGGCGGTGGGCGCGAGCCGCGGCGTGGTCGCGCGCCTCGTCGCGGCGGAGGCGACGCTCATCGCGGCGACCGCGGTGATCGCCGGCGCGACCCTCGGGATGCGGCTCGCCTGGATGGGCGGCGAGATGTACCGCGAACTCGCGGGGCTTCGGCTCGCGTGGACGCTGCCGCTGACGCCGCTGGCCCTCGGTGGCGCGGCGCTCCTCCTCGTGGCGCTCGTCGCCAGCGCCCCGGCGGCGCTGGGGCTGCTGCGGCGCCCGACCGTCGAGTTGCTCGCGGGCGGACGCGCCGGCTGATGCCGCATCCCGCCGCTTCTACGATCCTCCCGTGAGCGACGGCCTCTTCCGACTCGAAAGCCCCTTCCGCCCGATGGGCGACCAGCCGCAGGCGATCGAGGATCTCGTGCGGGGCATCGAGGAGGGACGGCCGAGCCAGACGCTGCTCGGCGCCACCGGCACCGGCAAGACCTTCACGATGGCGAACGTGATCGCGCGGGTGAACCGCCCGACGCTGCTCGTGAGCCACAACAAGACCCTTGCCGCGCAGCTCTACGAGGAGATGAAGGAGCTCTTCCCGCACAACGCGGTGAGCTACTTCGTCAGCTACTACGACTACTACCAGCCCGAGGCGTACATCCCGCAGCGGGACATCTACATCGAGAAGGACGCGGCGCGGAACCAGGACCTCGACCGCCTGCGGCTTGCCGCGACGAGCAACCTGCTGAGCCGGCCCGACACGATCGTGGTCGCGAGCGTGTCGTGCCTCTACGGCCTCGGATCGCCGAAGGAGTACGGGCGACGGATCATGATGGTCCGCCGCGGCGAGGTGCTCGACCGCCGCAAGTTCCTGCTCGGCCTGAGCGAGATGCAGTACCAGCGTCGCGAGGTCGATCCCGGACGCGGCCACTACCGCGTGCGGGGCGAGTGCCTCGAGATCCACTCCGCCCACGAGGAGCACGCGATCCGGATCGATCTCTTCGGGGACGAGGTCGATCGGATCGAGCTCTTCGATCCGACCTCCGGCGAGGTGCTCGGCGAAGTGCCGCAGGCGTTCATCTTTCCCGCGGTCCACTACGTCACGCCGCAGGACACCATGCAGTCGGCGCTCGAGGGCATCCGCGGCGAGCTCGACGCGCGGCTCGCCGAGTTCCGCTCGAAGGGACTGCTGCTCGAGGCCGAGCGCCTCAAGAGCCGCACCCTCTACGACCTCGAGCTGCTCGAGGAGACCGGCACCTGCCCGGGCATCGAGAACTACGCACGCTGGTTCGACGGCCGCGAGCCGGGCGAGCGGGCGTGGACGCTGCTCGACTACTTCTCGCACGTGCCGGAGCGACGGCCCGACGAGTGGCTCTGCATCATCGACGAGAGCCACGTCACGATTCCGCAGATCCGCGGCATGTACTTCGGCGATCGCAGCCGCAAGCAGACCCTCGTCGACCACGGGTTCCGCCTGCCGAGCGCCCTCGACAACCGACCGCTGCGCTTCGAGGAGTTCGAGGCGCTCGTCCCGATGACGATCCACGTCTCCGCGACGCCGGGCGAACACGAGCTCGAGCGCTGCGGCGGCGTGGTCGCCGAGCAGGTGATCCGCCCGACCGGCCTCGTCGATCCTCCGATCAGCGTGCGCTCCGCGAAGACCCAGGTCGCGGACCTGCTCGGGCTCGTCAAGGAACGGGCGGACCGCAAGGAGCGAAGCCTCGTCACCGCCCTGACCAAGCGCCTCTGCGAGGACCTCACCACCTACCTGCACGAGCAGGGCGTGCGGGTGCGGTATCTGCACAGCGAGATCGACACCCTCGAGCGGCTCGAGATCCTCCGCGACCTCCGGACCGGCGAGTTCGACGTGCTCGTCGGCGTGAACCTGCTTCGCGAAGGCCTCGACCTGCCCGAGGTCTCGCTGGTGTGCATCCTCGACGCCGACAAGCAGGGATTCCTGCGCAGCCAGTCGAGCCTCATCCAGACGATGGGACGCGCCGCCCGCAACGTGAACAGCCTCGCGGTGCTCTACGCCGACACCATCACCCCGGAGATGCAGGCTGCGATCGAGGAGGTCGAGCGTCGCCGCGCGAAGCAGCTCGCGTACAACGAGGAGCACGGCATCACCGCGAAGACCGTGGAGAAGGCGATCCGTCGCGGCATCGAGCAGGAACTCGCGGCGGGCCGCACGGTGCGCAAGGCCGTCGGCGCCAAGGCGGCGCCGACCTTCGATCGCGCCGAGCTCGAGCGGATGCTCGAGGAGGAGATGCTCGAGGCCGCCAAGAAGCTCGAGTTCGAGAAGGCGGCACGGCTTCGCGACGATCTGTCGAAGGTCCGCGCCGGTGGCGAGATCGATCTCGACGACGATCGGCCGAGCCCGCGGGACAAGCCCGGCGCACCGGGGTCGCGGGCGGGCCGAACCGGACCGCGGGCGACCCGCAAGGGTGGCGTCAAGCGCGATCGGCGGTGAGGTCTTGCCCCATCGCGGACGTGAGGCATCGCACCGAGGACGGCCGCGGGCGTGGCGTCCGTCGTCCCCGCCGCTCGATTCGAGTTCGGTTCAACCGCGACGGAGCGAGGCGGCGCCGATCCGGATCCGGCCGGCGGCCGACACGAACCGCGACCACGTCGCGACGTCGGGGCGAGCCTTGGGCTTCCCAGGCGCAGCCTCGGTCTCGCTCCGGACGGCCGGGCGGGACTTCAACGCGAGGGTGGCGGTCGACTTGGGCATTGGGGGCGAGACGGGTCCGAGGACCCCACCGGCAGGCGATGCCTCCGAGCACCGGAGGCCTCCCACGAAGGTGCCCACTATTCGGCACACGGCGAAGGAGGGTCCCGCATTTCGACAGGAATGGCTCGTCACTTCAAGAGGTCGAGCACATCCGTGGGCAAAATCGCCTCCACTCGGAGCGGTCGGGCGATCCCGATAACCTCCCCTCCCTCTCCTTCCCGCCTTCGGCGCGCCGCATGCCCCCCGTCAAACCCCTCGACCATCGCGTCATCCGCGTCCGCGGCGCCCGCGAGCACAACCTCAAGAACCTCGACGTCGAGATCCCCCGCGACCAGCTCGTGGTCCTGACCGGCGTCTCGGGCTCGGGCAAGAGCTCGCTCGCCTTCGACACGATCTTCGCCGAGGGGCAGCGGAAGTACATGGAGTCGCTCTCCGCGTACGCCCGCCAGTTCCTCGACCAGATGCAGAAGCCCGACATCGACGGGATCGAGGGCCTGCCCCCCACGATCGCCATCGAGCAGCGGACCGGCGGACACTCGCCGCGGTCGACCGTCGCGACGACGACCGAGATCCACGACTACCTCCGGGTGCTGCTGGCCCGCTGCGGCGAGCCGACCTGCTGGCATCGGGACGATCGCGGACACACCTGCGGCCGTCCCATCGCCCGCACCGATCCCTCGGTGCTCGTCGACACGCTCGTCGCGTCGCATCCGGGCGTCCGGGCGATGGTGGCGGCTCCGGTCGTGCGGGGCCGCAAGGGCTTCCATCGCGACGTGCTCGAGAGCCTGCAGCGGCAGGGCTTCATGCGGGCTCGCGTCGACGGCAACCTCGTCGACCTCCGCGAGGCCCTCAAGCACGGCGGCGACAACCCGCTCAAGCTCGGCCGCTACGAGACCCACGACATCGAGGCGGTGATCGATCGGATCGTGATCGGGCCCGAGAGCCGGCAGCGGCTCGCGGAGAGCCTCGAGACCGCGCTCAAGGCCGGCGACGGCAACGTCGTGCTCCTGCTCGAGGAGACCCGCGACGGCAAGGGCGGCGATGAGACCCGCTGGATCGAACGCCGCTTCAGCGAACGCTTCGCGTGCCCGGAGCATCCGGAGTGCTCGATCGAGGAGCTCTCGCCGCGGCTCTTCTCCTTCAACAGCCCGCACGGCGCGTGTCCGCGCTGCGCGGGCCTCGGCGCCATCAGCGAGTTCGACCTCGATCTCGTGGTGCCGGATCCGGCGAAGGGCGTCGCGAGCGGCGCGATCGAGCCGTATCGCCGCAACGGGCCGCGGATGAACATGCACTATGCCCGGCTGCTGCGGAAGTTCTGCGGCTTCGCCGGCATCTCCCGCGACCTGCCCTTCAAGGACCTCGACCCGCTGCTTCGCGAGGCGCTCCTCCACGGCACCGACGAGCATCGCGAGTCGGCGCTGGGATTCACCTGGGAAGGCGTGATCCCGAGCCTGCGGCGGCGCTACGAGGAGACCGACAGCGAACTCGTGAAGGAGCGTCTTCGCGGCTACATGACCGCGATCCCCTGCCCGGAGTGCGGCGGCGCGAGGCTCAAGCCCGAGGCGCTGGCGGTGCGAATCGCCGGCGGCGGCATGACCCTCAACCTCGCGGAGATCGCGCGGCTCACGATCTCGCGGGCGCTGGGCTTCTTCGAGTCGCTCGAGCTCGACGCCGAGCGGCGGAAGATCGCGGCGCCGGTCCTCAAGGAGATCGACGCGCGGCTGGGATTCCTCGCCGCGGTCGGCCTCGAGTACCTCACCCTCGACCGCACGAGCTCGACGCTCTCGGGCGGCGAGGCGCAGCGGATCCGCCTCGCGACGCAGGTGGGCTCGGGGCTCGTGGGCGTCTGCTACGTGCTCGACGAGCCGACGATCGGCCTGCACTCGCGCGACAACGATCGCCTCATCGCGACGCTTCGCAACCTGTCTCGGATCGGCAACACCGTGCTCGTCGTCGAGCACGACGAGGAGATGATCCGCGCCGCCGACCACGTGCTCGACATCGGCCCGGGCCCCGGCCGCCACGGGGGCACCGTCGTCGCGCAGGGATCGGTCGCGGAGATCGCCTCCAACCCCGCGTCGCTGACCGGCGACTATCTCGCCGGCCGCAAGGGCGTGACGGTGCCGGAGTCGCGGCGCGTCGTCTCGGCGAAGGAGGCGATCCGCGTGGTCGGCGCGAGCGCCAACAACCTGCGCGACGTCGACGTCGACTTCCCGCTCGGCGGCATGGTGGTCGTCACCGGAGTCTCGGGCTCGGGCAAGAGCACCCTCGTCAACGAGGTGCTGCTCAAGGCCGCGCAGCGGGAGATCGTCGGCATGCGGGTGGTGCCGGCGGCGCATCGCAAGGTGACCGGGCTCTCGAAGCTCGACCGCGTGATCGAGGTCGACCAGTCGCCGATCGGCCGCACGCCTCGCTCCAATCCCGCCACGTACACCGGCATCCTCGACGAGATCCGCAAGCTGCTGGCACTGGTGCCCGAGGCGAAGATCCGCGGCTATCAGCCCGGGCGGTTCAGCTTCAACGTGAAGGGCGGCCGCTGCGAGACCTGCCAGGGCCAGGGGGTGCGGCGGATCGAGATGCACTTCCTGCCCGACGTGTTCGTGACGTGCGAGACCTGCAAGGGCCGACGGTTCAATCGCGAGACGCTCGAGGTGAAGTTCCGCGGCAAGTCGATCGCGGACATCCTCGATCTGACCATCGAGGAGGCGGTCGAGTTCTTCGAGGCGCACCCGAAGGTCGTGCGGATGCTCGCGTGCCTGCGCGACGTCGGCCTCGGCTACGTGCAGCTCGGACAGGCCTCGACCACGCTCTCCGGCGGCGAGGCGCAGCGGGTGAAGCTCGCCTCGGAGCTCGGCCTGGCGAACTCCGGCCGCACGCTCTACGTGCTCGACGAACCGACCACGGGCCTCCACTTCGACGACGTGCGCAAGCTGCTCGAGGTGCTCGAGCGCCTCGCCGACGCGGGGCACACGCTCGTCGTGATCGAGCACAACCTCGAGGTGATCAAGCGGGCCGACTGGATCATCGACCTCGGCCCCGAGGGCGGCGATCGCGGCGGCACCATCGTCGCGACCGGCACGCCGGAGGAGGTCGCGGCGAATCCTGCGAGCCACACCGGTCGGTTCCTGAAGCCGTTGCTCGACGCCAAGCGCGTCGCGGCGGCGGAACCGCGAGGCCCCGAGACGGCGACGCCCACGAGCCGCAAGGCGCCGGCGTCGAAGTCCTCCGCCTCCTCGAAGAAGTCTTCGAAGGCTCCGGCGAAGTCTCCCGCCAAGGCCGCCCCGACGAAGGCTCCACGCACGAAGAAGGCCGCGACGCGGAGCGCTGGCAAGCGCCGTGGCTGAGGTCCGCCGCGGCTGGCGCGTCAGCGGCGCCACGCTCGGCCTCGCGATCGCGGGCGGCGTGATCCTCGCCGCGGCAACGCTTCTCGAACCGGTTCGCGCCTGGCACCGGGCGCTCACGCGGCCGGCGATCACCGGCGCCCTGCTCTCGGCGGATGCGACCGAGCGGAGCGAGGCGTGGAGGCAGCTCGAGGCGGCGCTGGGCGATGCGAACACGCAGGCCGACACGCTCGCCGAAGTCGATGCCGTGCTCACGCAGGCCCTGCGCGAGGGCGAGCCACCCGACGAGGCCGTCGCGGAACTCGCGATGCGGATCGACCGGTTCTTCCCGTGGCAGTGGGAACGTCCGGTCGATCGCGAAGTGCTCGTTCGCTCGATCGGGTTCGCCGCACGCCGCGCCGAGGGCTCGGCCAACCCGGCCCTGCTCGCCTTCGCCGCGGAGCGGCTGCTCGAGCTTCCGCCATCCGTCGCGTTCCCGCTCGCGCCGCAGGACGCCGCCTCGCTCTGGAGACGGCTCGATGCGCCGATGCAGGCACGATTGCTGCCGGGACTCGCGTCGCTTCCGCCGAGCCTGCGACACGAGACGCTGTCGCCCCTCGACATGCCGGCCGATCCGCGCACGGCGGGCCTCCTGCTGCTCGCTCGCCTCGCGTCCTCGGAGGATCTGGAGGCGGCGTCGCGGCTGACGCACGACTCCTCGGCTCCCGCGCCGCTTCGGGACCGCGCCGCGGCAGCGATGGTCCGCCTCGACTCGCTCGCCGCGATCGGGCTGCTCGCGCCGCTCGAGGTCGATCCTTCCGCGCCGTGGGCCACGATCCTCGCCCCCGCTTCGACGGAACCCGCGGTTCGCGCCGCGTTCGAAGCACGATCCGCGGAAGGCGACGCTGCGTCGCGTCGTCTGCTGGCCCGAATCGATGCGGTCGCCGATGGCGAGTCGCCGGAAGCGGAAGCCCTCGCCGCGGCGTGGGACCTGCTTTCGGATCCCGCTTCGCCCGCAGACGCGCGACGGCTCTCGGCGCTGGTGCTCGTCGTGCCGCCGCGCGAGGAGCTCCCCGAGTCGGCGCTCGCGAACCTGCTCGACGGACCGCTCGCCGACGAGGACGGATCCGTCCTTGCAACGGCGCTGCTTGCGCAGGCGACCGGTCAGACGCGACGCGCCGCCACGTGGCTTCGAAGCCTCGAGGACGATCGCAAGCGTGCCGGGGCGATGCTCGCGGTGCTCGCCGACGGACCGCGCGGCGCCGACGCCGCGGCGCTGGCCCGGACGCAGGAGGCCGCGTCCGATCCGAGCGTCCGCTCGCTGCTGCGGACCGCGTCGTGGTCCCTCGCATCCCCGCGCGACTTCGGCGCTCGCGACGCCGATCGGGAGTTCGTCCATCGCGTCTCGCATCAGGTCTCGGCTCGGGGCGACCGAGGCGAACTCGATCTCGACGTGCTCGCCCTGCGCCTCGCCGCCGGCGATCCCGCGGCGGTCGAAGCGCTGCTGGCGATGTCGGAGGAGCCGGCGAACGATCGTCCCGAAGCGATCCGGCGATGGAGCACGCGTCGGTCGCTGCGATGGCTGCTCGTCGAGCGCTTCGTGCCGACGCTCGCCGCCACGCTCGGCCCGCCGCTCGGCGGATCGCGGCGCGAACGCTCCCTGCAGGCGGATCTGGCTCTCGTCGAGTGGTGGTCGCAGCGGCATCGGTTGCGGTTCGATCCGTCGACGCGGCAGTGGGTCGAGCGACCCGGCGCCGTCTCGAACGCACGCCCGAACGCAACCTCGATCGCCCGACGCGAACGTCTCGCCGACTTGTGACCGCCTCACGATCGCCGGATGATCCGGTCTCTCGCGCTTCGCCTCTCCCCCCTTCCGAGCCCTCCATGCCCGAACCCGGATTCCACACCTCGCTTCGAGTCCTGATGACCCCCCAGGACACGAACCATCAGGGCACCGTCTTCGGCGGCGTGATCCTCTCCCGCATCGACCAGGCGGCCTATCTCGAGGCGCGCCGCCACGGCCAGCATCGCTGGGTCACGGTGAGCATGGACCGGATCGAGTTCAAGGCGCCGATCTGGACCGGCGACATCGTCGACTTCGACACGAAGACCGAGTCGACCGGGCGGAGTTCCGTGACCGTCAAGGTCGAGGTGTTCGCGGAACGCTACGCCACCGGCGACCGCGTCGCGGTGACCGAGGCGACGGTGAAGATGGTCGCGGTGAGTGCCGCCGGCAAGTCGATCGACTTCCGCGATCCGCCGACCGTCGGCGCCGCGGTGCGACCGGAGCGCACGGGATGACCGCGCCGAGCCGCGATCGCCCGCTGCGGGTGGGTGCGCTCGTCTCGCGAGGCGGCCGCACCGCGGTGAACCTCGCCGAGCGGATCGCCCGCGGCGAGGTGCCGGCGGAACTGACGCTCGCGGTGCTGCACGACCCGCAGGTTCCCGCCTTCGAGCGGCTTCGCGCCGTCGGCGTGCCGATCGAGGTTGTGCCCTCGCCGCCGCATCGCGAGCTCTCGCTCGAGCAGGCCGACGCGATCGCGGACCGAATCGACGCGGCCTTCGCCGCCGCCGGCGTCGAACTCGTCTGCCTCTGCGGCTACCTGCGTCGATTCCGGGTCGGCGAGCGCTGGGCTCGCCGCGCGATCAACATCCATCCCGCCTTGCTGCCGGACTTCGGCGGCGAGGGCTTCCACGGCCTTCACGTCCATCGCGCGGTGCTGGCGGCGGGCCGCACCGAGACCGGTTGCACCGTGCACTGGGTGGACGAGGCGTACGACCGCGGCGAGACGATCCTGCAACGGCGGTGCCCGGTGCTTCCGGGCGACACGCCCGAGTCGCTCGCGGCTCGCGTCTTCGC
>JBMTTG010000068.1:0-12176 GCA_049449095.1 Phycisphaerales bacterium
ACCGTCTCCGTCAAGATCGCCGACGGCGACGGAGTAGCTGAAGCTGTTCCCGAGGGCCTGCCCGGAGTCGGTGAAGGTGCCGGTGCCGTTGTTGAGCCAGACCCTATTGGGCTGATTGACGTTCGCGACCATGGCATCCAAGTCGCCATCGCCATCGAGGTCGCCGAGAGCGACGGACAAACTTTGGCGGTTCCCCAAGGCCTGGCCGGAGTCGGTGAACGCGCCAGCGCCGTCGTTGAGCCAGACCCGGTTGGGCTGATTGGCGTTGGCGACCATGGCATCGAGGTCACCGTCTCCGTCAAGATCGCCGACGGCGACGGAGTAGCTGAAGCTGTTCCCGAGGCCCTGCCCGGAGTCGGTGAAGACGCCACCCACCGTGGACACCGCGAAACTCAGGCACGAATCGGACGCCTTGGCGCTCCCGCCGCCGAGGGCAGGCAGCACGACGAGAATCAGGACGGACTCACGAGTGAAGGACATGGCTTGACTCCTCGGAGCTCTTCGGATGGAACGATTCCTCCGGACACCTATTCACCAATGCCGAACGTACTGAAGGCGGCGATGCGGATCAAGACCCGGGGGCGGAGGTTTGGACCGCTCCCGATCGGAGTCCGTCCCAGAGGCGGGGCCGAAGCAACCAGGCGTTGGCGGCCGGCCATTCGAGGCTCGTGGGTCGGATCCTCTGAGGACCTCCGACGAACGAGAACGGGCCGCCGAGGGAGTCGGCGGCCCGTGTCTGGTTCTCGAGCGATCGGTCGAATGCGGGGCACGCGCCGCCGCAGGCTGGATCGAAGCGGACTCGGTGTCAGTCGGCACCGTGGAAGGGACCGGCGCACTCCACCAACAGCTTCGCCGATCCGTCGGGCTGCAGCTCGATGAGATTGCCCCACTGGCCGAATCCGGTCAGCTTCCCGTCGGCATCGTGAGTCTGCCACAGGCCGTTGTGGGCGATCAGCGTGTCGGAGATTCGCCGCGCGCGGAGTTCGGTGGCCGACAGGGTGTCGCCGGCAAGCCGCTCGTTCGCGGACTTCGCGATTGCCGCGCGCCCACGATTGGCAGTCGGTACCGGCGCGATGATCTGCGCACCATCGGGCGCGAAGGCCGAGGCCAGCATCTCGCCGTCCCCGGTGTTGAACCCTTCGAGGTAGAGATCGATCAACCCTTGCAACGCCGCGATCTGTTGAGCGCCGACGTTGCGATCGGACCCCGCCGGCGGCGTCGCCCGGACGGTCATGTTCGCGAACCGATCGGGATCCGCGTCGGCGGCGGGTTCGGCGTGAGCCGATTCCAGCAGCAGGCGAAGACCATCGTCGGTCTGCCGGAACACGTTGCCCCACTTGCCGGTCAGGGTGACGGTGCCGTCCGGATCGGTGGCCTCGAATCGGCCATCGGCGATCACGATGCCGTTGCCGAGATCGCGAGCATGCGCGACGGTGATGTTCAGATTCACCTTCTCGGTGAGGGACGGATCACCCATGGTTTGCGCGAAGGAGCGGGCGATGGCATCGCGACCGGCGGCCGGAAGTTGCTCGCCACTGACGACGCGAACACCGTCGTCGGTGAACAACCCGGCCAGGCCGTCGCTGTCGCGCTCGTTCCACTCGACGAGGAACTTCGTGGTGAACTCGTCGATCTGCGCTTCCGCCTTGGGCTGGGACGCTGGTTGCTTGGGAGATCCTGCGCAGGAGCACAGGCCGATCAGGGCGAGTGTCGCCAATCCAGAGAGGTTCTTCATGGTCGAGAGGGTACGTGTCGAGCAGGCCTCGTGCGAATCGAACGGGCCTGTCACCTGCCGATCCCGTGGACGATCGTGCGGCCGATGCGTCGTCGCATCGATTGCTCGATCGAGATTCTGTTCGGCAACGTATTGTGAAGAATGCAGTTGGGCGTTCGACGATGTCGCTGCGGCACGGGGCGACGAGCCCATCGCACGGCGTCGCTGCGCCGCCGGCTGGAGGGTCGGCGGGCTCTCAAGCGGCGAATCCGGCGGATTTCGGGCAAAACGTGCGGGAATCGCGGGGCGCGTCGTGGCACCGGCAGGCTCGGACACTAGATTTTCAATTGTCTGGTCATCGCCCCGAGTCCGTCGTGGGAGGGTGGGTGAGGCCCCATTGGAGCAGCGAGAACATGTTGAAGCACTCACGGTGGACACTGCCGCTCGTCGGATCGATGTTGCTGGGTTCTGGTTCGGTCGCCGTCGCCTCGGGAGCCAAGGACACCTATGCCGCCGGCGCCGCCGTGGCGTGGCTTCCGGAGGAGTTCGTGCTCGGCGGCGCGATTCCGCTCGGCGCGAACTTCGCATTCCCCGGCAATCCGCTGGTGCCGACGGTCAACGGCGGTCCGGTCCCGCTCTACGACCCCTCGGCGCTGGTGCCGACGAACATGCTCGTCGAGGCGACCGGTACCGACCATGGAGACGGCTCCTGGTCGGTGGGGCTCGAGGTGTTCACCATCGATGGCGCTCCGTTCGTCGGCGATTCGACGCCGCTGATGGTCCCGACCAAGTGCTGCGGGATGGTTCCTGCGACCGACTTCGTCATCGACCTCGGCAACGGGTATCAGGTGCCCGGATTCCCGACGGACGGAGTCGCGATCGACGGCGACACCGCGACCTCGTATCAGGTGTTCGTCGAGTACTACTTCTACCGTCTCGACGGATCGGAGAACCGTGAGTTCGGCGACACCACCGGACCATTCCTCCGTCCGGAGGGCTTCTGCTTCGCGTGGGGCTACGCGATCGCCGATGCGTTCACCATGAACCGCGCCGGCTTCATCGCGACCTTCGTGCCCTACGTCGAGCCGAAGTGCCCCAAGAGCTGCCCCGATCTCAACGGCGACTGCGTGGTGTCCGGCGACGACCTCGCGTCGATGCTCTCCCAATGGGGCATCGAGGACTCCTATGCCGACGTCACCGGAGACGGCGTGGTCGACGGCGCCGATCTCTCCTCGCTGCTCTCGGCGTGGGGCGAGTGCAGCGGGGGCTGAGCGCGGGACTCGGCAACGATCGCCGTCGAACGGCATGCTCGCGGACAATCGCGCGGGATTCGCGCGCCCTCGCACGGGGCAGTTCCGGGTGGTGACGCCGCGCGTCGCCGACGCCGCTCCGGATCGGCCACCGGAAGAAGACTTCCGGCGCGATCAGAGCAGGTTCGCGAGCGGTCCCCAGCGTTGGAACATGATCGCGACGTCGCCCGGTCCGATCACGCCGTCTCGGTCGAGATCGCCGATCGATGGATCGATCTCGTTCCAAAGGCCGAGCAGGATCGCGAGATCGGACGCGGAGATCGTGCCGTCGACGTCGAGATCGCCCAGCCGCGTCGCGACACCCTCGAGCACTTGCCGAGGCGTGGCGAGGCTTCCGAACCAGAACTCGGCATCGCCGCTCACCAGAAACTCGCTGATCGCGAACCCCCTCAGCGACGGATCATCGCTCCAGTTCCAGGTCCATCCGAGCCCGGTGTAGGGAAAGGCCCGATCGGCCTCGAGGTCGTAGCTCATGCTGCTCCACGCTTCGAGCCACGACGGGTAGGCCCGCGGCCCCGGGAAGACCGTGAAGGGGCGCTGCCACTGACCGTTCTTCAGCACCGTCGGGGCGAACCCCATGAACTCCGTCGACGGCGAGGAGGGGGTGAGGGTGAACTCGTAGGACGTTCCATTCCAGTCGGGGACGATCGCCTCTTCGATCGCCGGAGCGAACGACGGTCGAGTCACGAACCGCGGCTCGACGTAGAAGGTCAGCACCATCGCCTCCGAGGACGGCTCCATGCCGAGCGACTGCAGCATCCGCGCGGCGACGGCGTCGCTGCCATCGAGCGGCAACCCGTTTCGAAGGTAGTACTCCGCCGCGGCGCCGGCGAGGGTCGTCCAGATGTTGGATCGGTAGAAGCCGCGCGAGTCGACGGTGTAGCGGTCGAGCGGTGCCGCGTTCTCGTACGGCACGAGATAACTCGTCAGCGTGGCCAACGCCACCACCTCGACCGAGCGGGTGCCGCCCGCCCCGTCGGAGACGACGATCGTCTCGAGTTCGTCCGGGCCGATCGTTCGAAGAGACTCGAACACCTCGTCCGGATGCTGGATGAAGCGCTGCATCGAAGCCTCGACGACACCGGCGGTGTAGTCGGCTTGACGGGCGTCCGCGGGGGGCGCCACGATCAACCACGCCGAGAGGATCGCGACGACGAGCGAGGCGGATCGCGAGGCCGGGACTCGGCAACACGGACGGTGAGGCGTCATGGAATCTCCGGGGTTCGACCGTTCGGTCGAACGCCGAACCAACCCTATGGCAGGAGCACGGGAGTGGAAGCGTATCTCCTCGCAATCCAGCATCTTGGCCGACTCGCCCGCTCGACGTGAGACTTCGCGGACCACTCGATCGCGCGGCGCTCGCGGCCTCCGGCCTCGGAGGGGATCCTCGTCTCGAGCGGTGGTCTCGGACCGACTCGAGCAGCCGGCCCGATCCGATGGATCACTCCATCGACTCGGGCAGCCGAGTCGCCGGGCTGACCATCGCGATCCGAACCACCACGAGACTCATCAAGGCGATCGAGGCCAGGTCCCAGCCCGGCGGGATCACGGCCGCGCCGCCTCCGAAGTTGCCGAGCCACGAGATGGCCACCATCGACGTCATCCATGGCAGCAGCCAACGCAGTCCTTCGGCGTCGAGCGCGGCCTCGGCCTGGCGGAACCGATGGATCCCCGCGAACAGCAATCCGAGCGCTGCCAGCAGGCCAAAGCACACGCGATTGGTCTCCCATCCGCACCAGTAGACGATGACGTTGGCGGCGACGAATGCGACTGGTGCGACCAGTCCGGCCGCCGGAAGCCGAAACCCACGCGGGACATCGGGGGCGCTGCGACGCAGCGCCAGCAGCGCCAGCGGGCCGAAGGCGAGCGAGATGATCTGGATGGAGCTCAGGAACGAAACCACCGACTGCCAGGTCTGGGATGGCGCGAAGAACACCAGCCCCACCACGAAGTTGACGCCAAGCGCGAAGGCGGGCACACCTTTGCGATTGAGCCTCGCGAAGGCGTTCGGCAACTGGCCGTTGTGGGACATCGCGAGCGAGAGTCGAGCGCTCGCGCCGGAGATCACCAAACCGCATCCGCCCGGCGAGATCAGGCTGTCGATGAAGATCACCTTGGCGAGCCACGCCAGTCCTGCGGCGGCCGCGAGTTCGACGAAGGGTCCGGAGGCGACGTCGCTCGAGAGCTTCGACCAGCCGTCGGCGAGGCCGGACTTCGGGATCGCACCGAGGAAGCCGACCTGAACGAGGATGTAGATCCCGCCCGTCAGCAGCACCGATCCGATCAGGGCGATCGGAATGTCTCGCTGCGGATTGCGGGCCTCTCCAGCCATCTCGATGGCCACTCGAAAGCCGAGCATCGCGAACAGGGCGCCGCCGGTCGACACGCCGGCGAAGACGCCCGACCACCCGGCGGGCATGAATCCGCCGTGGTCCGTGAAGTTGGTGGAGTCGAAACCACGCGTCATCAGCAGGATCGGGATCGAGACCGGAATGAGGACCTTCCAGAGCGTCACGATCTTGTTGCTCTCGGCGAACCAGGACACGCCCATCAAGTTGATCGCGGTCATGCCAAGCAGCAGACCCGTGGACGTCAGCATGCCGAGGCCCGAGAGCGAGCCCGACCCGTCGACCGCCAACAGCCACGGCCACTCGACTGCAAGGTAGCGCACCATCGCCTGCACCTCGATCGGCGCGATTGCGACATAGCCAAGCCAGCAGGCGATGGCCGAGACGAATCCCGTGAGATTGCCGTGGGAGAAGTAGCTGAAGCGGGCCAGGCCGCCCGCCACCGGAAACGCGGCGCCGAGTTCCGCGTAGACGAGTGCCAGGACCATCGCGATCGCGATCGCGATCACCCAGCTGAAGACGGCGCCAGGGCCCGCGATCTGGGCCACGAACAACGGGGCGAACATCCAAGCGCTGCCGATGATCGCGCCGGTCGAGATGGCGAGCAGCGGCAGGGCGCCGAGGTTCTTTTCGAGATGGGGCTTGGGCATGGCGAGGCGGGCGACTCCGATCGACGTTCGATGAGGATGGGATGGTGCTGGATCGGACTCGACACTTCAACTCGAGCACCGACGATGCGGAGACGCTCGGAGGCATGGACGCGATCGAGTCGATTGGACTTCGAGACCGGGCGTCGTCGGCGAGCCATCCGAGCCGCGCGACATGCTCGACGCGTCTCGGCCGAACGGTCGGGCCCGAGCGCCGAGGACACACTGAGCCGAGCGTTCCTTGGGCCGATCGCGAGGCTCGTGCTCGCGGCAGGCATGAAGGCGGTCCGCTCGAGCCGTTCAGGGAGTGCCCGCGCGCTGCCGGGCCCAGACGATCCAGGAGGAGTCGGAGAAGGGGTTGGGGCCCTCGCCGCGGAGACTGCGGTGGATGAAGCTCAGTTGGGCCGCGTGGTAGAGCGCGTGCGTCGGAACCTGCATGCACGCGTCGCTGCAGCGCTGCTTGAAGACCTTGCCGTCGCGGACGCGCTCGACGATGCGGTCACACTCCGGCGGCGTGAGCGCGGCGAGATAGCGGTCCCACTCGGCGCGGGTCGCCTTCCACTGGCGCTCGATCGCCGCGAGATCGGAATGGCTCTCGCGGGTCGGCCAGACGACTCGATCGACGGTGCCGGTGACGACGCCGATCCAGATCATCTCGGCGCCGAGGAGGTGGAGGAGCGTCTCGAAGACCGAGCCGAGTCCGATCGGCAACGTGCGGTGGAGCTCCTCGTCGGAGTAGGTGCGAGCGGTCGCCATGAACCGCTCGGTCGACCAGCGGAGGAACTCGGGGGCTTCGCGGATGGATTCGGGGGAGGGCTTGGGGCGAGAAGAGGAGAGGAAGAGGAGAGCGAGAGGAGTAAGGAGTAAGGAGAAAGGAGAGCTCAATCGAGCACCGGATCGAGGGCGTCCATCAGCCGATCGATCTCCTCGACCGTGTTGTAGTGCACCGCGCTCACGCGAACGACGCCGGGGTCCGGTTCGATGCCCATCGCGGTGCAGAGCCGGTGGGCGTACATGTGCCCGTGGCGGATGCCGACGCCGGCCGCGTGCGCCGCCTTGACGATCGCCCTCGGGTCGAGCGACTCGTGGAGGAACGAGACCGTCGCGACGCGATCCTCGGTCGAGGCGGACGTCGGCCCGATGATCCGCACCTTGGAGTGGGCCGCGAGGCGCTCGAGCAGCCTCGACTGCACCGGCGCTTCGAGCGCCGTCATCGTGGCGAACGCCGCGGCCACGGTCGGGAAGGTGATGCGGTCGGCGCTCGCAGCGAGATCCGACACGTCGACCTCCGCGTCTGGCTCGGCCGCTCCGGCGAGGATCTCGAGCAGCCCCGCGAGGCCGACGATGCCGGCGCAGCCCTCATGGCTCGCACCGCCGAGTTCGAACTTGTAGGGCACGTCGCTCCGCGGAATGAAGAAGTGGTTGGGGCCTTCGAGCGGATGCCGCGGATCGTCGAGCGCCTCGAAGCGGCAGAACATCGCGCCGAGATGCGGCCCGTAGACCTTGTAGGTGCTCCAGATGAAGAAGTCGCATCCCCACGCCCGAACGTCGATCGCGCGGTGCGGCGCGAGGGCGACGCCGTCGACGACGACCTTGGCGCCGACCTCATGGGCAAGCCTGGTGGCGGCGGCGACGTCGACGATCTCCCCGAGGAGGTTCGAGACCTGCGGGAACGCGACGATGCGGGTGCGATCGGAGAGGACCGACCGGAGCCCGGCGAGGTCGAGCGAACCGGTCTGCGGATCGACCTTCCACCAGCGGATGGTGGCGCCGAAGCGTGCGAGCGACAGCCAGCATCCGACGTTCGATTCGTGGGCCTGATCGCAGACCACGATCTCGTCGCCTGCGACGATGGTGCGCCCGATCGCGTGGGCGAGTACGTGCATGAGGCTCGTCGAACTCGAGCCGAGCACAACCCGGCCGAGCCCCTCGCCGTTGACGAAGCGATCCATGAATCGATGGGCCCGCTCGACGGTCGCGGTGGCGCGGTCGCTCGCGGGATACCCGGCGCCGAGTTGGACACAGTCGTGCAGGAGGTGATGCCGGACCGCATCCGCGACGAAGCGAGGCACCTGCGATCCGCCCGCGTTCTCGAGGAGCACGGTGGGCGCCGCGAGGGCTGGATAGAGACTGCGGATTGCGTCGAGGGAGGGCATGCGCTTCGTGATGAGCATGGACAGTTCCGGGGGAGGGCGGAGGGTACCGCCGCCTCGATTGACCGCGAAACACTCCAAGGTGGGAGCCGCGGAGCAGACCGGCGACCCGGTGGCATCGAATCAACGTTGGCCGTCGGACCGACGGGAGTGCTCCGTGGCTCTGCGTCTCCCCGCTTGGTGTGGATTGACCGCGCGCCGGCAAGACGCTTCAAACGCGGCCGGATCGTGCTTCGGACTCGCCCGCAAGAGCCCGCTCGATCATGCGATTCACCCGATCCGCATGCGTCCACGTGAGCAGATGCGCCCGCTCGGCGAGGCGTTCAACGCCGTCGATCGTGGCCGGCGGCGGCGGGATCACCGGATCGCGTTCGCTGTGGAGATGCAGGATGCGGACGCCGACTTCGCGAAGGCGCCGCTCGTCGGTGTCCTCGAACCGCCACCGGCAGGCCACGCGGGCGAGGCGGCGAAACTGCGCCACGTCGAGTTCGGCGGCCATGCGCTGCAGTTCAAGCGTCTGCTCGTGATCGAGCCCGCACGCGCGGGCGAAGGGCTGCGCGATCAACTCGGCCGCTGCCCAGCCGATCGCGGCGTCGGGAAGCAGGGTGCTCGCGGCGACCTGAAGCCGGAAGCGAGACGTGAGCTGCGAGGTCCGACGCAGTCCGCTCACGAGGACGATCGCTCGCGGGAGCGCTTCGCCGCGCTCGAGCATGCGACGCGCCATGGACAGGGCGACCTGGCTGCCGAAGGAGAACCCCACGAGCACCGCGTCGCGATGAAGCCGGCCTCCCCCTTGAAGCTCGCCCTCAAGCGAATCGGCCACGCCCTCCACGCCGCGACTTGGATCGATGAGGTCGGGCCAGGCCGGCACGAAGGCGCCGCGATCGGCGAAGGCGTCGAGTTGCGGCCGGAAGAGCCGGGCGTTCGCGCCGAGCCCCGGCAGCAGCACGATCGACGGGGATGGCGTCAGCGACGGATCCATCGCGCGGTGGCCGCAGTCACTGGCCCTGGGCGAGCGAGTAGCCGGGCTTGCCGTCGTAGATCTTGAGCGGCTGGAAGTCGGTCACCTCGAACTTCTCCGCGACCTTCTCGAGCAGCTTCACCGTGGGCATCAGCCCGAGGCGGCCGACCATCGCAGGGTCCTTCAGCTCGAAGCGGGCGCGGTAGTAGTCGACGACCTCGGTGTAGACCGAGCCGGACGGCCAGACCTGCGTGCCTCGATTGGAGAGGAGCGTCAGCTTGAAGGGACCGCTCTCGCAGATCGACTGCAGCTTCGCGGCGAGCTCGAAGGGCGGCAGCGTGGATCCGATGTAGAGGTCCGCCCCGCAGTGGTGGCTCACGGGGGTCTCGAAGGTCCGACGCAGCCGATAGCTCGTCGGCCGGGGAGGCGCTGCGTGCGAGACGGTGTCGTGGGTGCCGACCACCCGCGGCGGGCAGGAGGTGGGCATGCGACCGAGGTTGCCCGCGATCGCCGCGGCGAACTCCATGGTCTTGACCGGCGGCTTGTCGCCCTTGACGTCGCCGGTGTGGATGCCGTCCTCGAGCGTGGCGAGCAGGGCGTTGTTGATGATCGCCGCCTGCTTCGCAAGGCCGATGTGGCGAAGCATGATGAGGCCCGAGAGCAGCAGCGACGTCGGGTTCGCGACGCCCTTGCCGGCGATGTCGGGAGCCGTGCCGTGCACCGCCTCGAAGATCGCGACCGCGTCGCCGATGTTCGCCGAGGGCGCGAAGCCGAGCCCGCCGACGAGCCCCGCCGCGAGATCGCTCACGATGTCGCCCTGAAGGTTCGGCAGCACGATCATCTGGTACGCGTCGGGGCGCAGCACGAGGTTCATGCAGAGCGCGTCGATGATGACGTCGTGGGTCTCGATCGAGGGATGATCCGCCGCGACGTGGCGGAACCGCTCGAGGAAGAGGCCGTCGGTCATCTTCATGATGTTCGCCTTGTGCGAACAGGTGACCTTGCCGATGCCGAGCCGCGACGCGGTCTCGAAGGCGAAGCGGTGGACCTGGTCGCAACCCGGCGCCGAGATGAGCCGCTTGCACTCGACCACGTCGTTGGTGAGGCGGTGCTCGATGCCGCCGTAGGTGTCCTCGATGTTCTCGCGGACCACGTAGAAGTCGACCGGCACGCCGGCCTTCGAGAACACCGTCTCGACACCAGGCAGCGACTGGAAGTGGCGGAGGTTCGCGAAGGCGGAGAACTTCTTCCGCAGCGTCACGTTGATCGACTTGCCGCCGCCGCCGATCGGCGTGCCCATCGGCCCCTTGAAGAGCAGCCCCGTCCGCTCGATCGCCTCGATCGCCTCGTCGGAGATGCCGGAGGTGTTGCCGCTCGCGAAGACCCGCTCGCCCATCGGGGCGTCGACGAACTCGAGGTGCTCGAGCACGCCCGCGGCGCGGAAGACGTGGAGGACCGCCTCCATGATCTCGGGACCGATGCCGTCTCCGGCGGCGAGGGCGATGGGAAGCTTGGTGACGGGCGGCATGCGATGGCTCGAACGGTGATGCGGTGGCGGCGAATCGCCGCGAGGGGGCGGGAGGGTAGGGGAGCGGATCGGGGGAATCGACCGAGGTCGGTTATCGGCAGGTGAATGGGCGATCTGAACGCCTGAACCCGGATTCGGGGACGTCGATCGGCTCGACGCGTGCTCGACGGACGCTCGAACGCCCGTTGGCCTTCGAGCGACGCGTTGTGATCGGATCGGGGGCCCCTCGACGGCCGATACTGGACCGATGCACTCGTCGACGGAATCGATCCGCCTCATCGTCGGGATGTCCCGCGGCGGGACGACGGCCTTGACGGTCGCGCTCAATGGGGACCGACGGGTGGCGGCGTTCGGCGAGACCGCGTTCTGGGGCAGGTTGTGGGTCGAGCCAGGCCCCGAAGGCCTCTACGACCGCGATCGGATGGACCTCATCGCGTCGCGATTGCGAGGCATGCGTTGCGTTCCGTTCGGCCCGGACGGACTCTCGCCCGACGGGACCTCGCTCGGCGCGGCGATGGCGGATGCGGTCGGGGCGATGCAGGCGCCGGCATCGCCGATCGAGGTGTTTCGCACCATGGGCGACGCGGTGGCCGCATCGTGCGGGCGGAGCATTCCCGTCGAGAAGACGCCGCATCACCTCATGCATCTCGATCGCATCCTCGCCGCGGATCCCGGCGCGACGGTCGTGGTCATGCTTCGAGCGCCCGCGGCCTTCCTGCGGAGCTACAAGCACCAGGGCGATCGCAAGCCGGAGCCGGCGCGAAGCAACTTCCACCGTCTCTATCACCCGATGATCGCCTCGCTCGTCTGCCGCGGGAGCCTTCGTGCGGCCGCCGAGGCGATGGCGTCGCACGCGGACCGGGTGCGGATCTCCCAGATCGAGACGATTCGGCGCGACCCCGCCACGGAACTGGCCGCAATCCGACGGCACCTTCGCCTTCCCGAGTTCGACGACACCGCCTTCAAGCAGGTGAACTCGAGCTTCGAAGGGCGTCGCGTGGAGCACGCCGACGATGCTCCAGCGATCACCGCTTTGGAGAGCGCCTGGCTGGGACTGCTCTGCGCCCGGAGCGCGCGAGCCCTCGGCTTGGAGGTGCCGAGACGCGGCTGGGGCGTGCTGCTGATCCCATGGTCCATGCTGCTCCTGGTGCCATGGCTGATTCGAAATCGATCTCTGCTCGGGGGCATGGACCGCGCGGGCATCCGCGGACTGCTGCGTCGCTGGGTGCGGCGGTGACCCGCCCCGCGAGCGCCGCCAGACCTACTCCCCGATCACCTTGACGAGCACCCGCTTGGGGCGGCGCCCGTCGAACTCGCCGTAGAAGACCTGCTCCCACGGACCGAAGTCGAGCCGCCCCTTGGTGATCGCGATGACGACCTCGCGACCCATGATCTGCCGCTTGAGGTGTGCGTCGGCGTTGTCCTCGCCGGTGTCGTTGTGGCGGTACTGGCTCGTCGGAGCGTGCGGGGCGAGCTTCTCGAGCCAGGCCTCGTAGTCGTGATGCAGGCCGCGCT
>JBMTTG010000069.1:0-12122 GCA_049449095.1 Phycisphaerales bacterium
TCGGGCGATTCGTGAAGGTGCGGCCGCCGGTGACGACCTCCGCCCGCAAGGTGCGGCTCTATCGCCCGTGGCCCCTGTTTCGTCAGACGGTCTCGCTGCTCGTGCAGGGACCCGCGGCGTGGCAGTCGCGGGAGGGGCTCGAGATCTGGTACGAGGGTCGACGCGAGTAGGGGACCCCTCGCACCCTCGCCCCGGTCCGCCGTGCTTCTGCGGCGACCACCTCAGGCAAGTCGGGCCGTGGCGTGGATACCGTGAGGCTTCTGGAGGAACCTCCCATGCCAAGCCTCGCAGGTCGGGTCGACGTGCTGAACTCGGTCGGGACCGGTGTCGGGCAACGCCTCGGGCGCCGCGTGGATCGCTGGGCGATCGGATTCGTCGCCGCGTCGTGCGTGACGGGATTCGTCGCGGCGGCTCCGCCCGCCGATCCGCCGCGGCTCGGCACGAACCTCGATGCGGTGGTCGATTGGGGCACGGCGATGCCCTTCACCGACCTCTTCAAGACGAGCCGCGCGTGGATCTCCGGCAACGCCGCGACCTGGCAGTGGGACGACGGTCGACCGTTCGATCTCGACGAGCACGGCTGGGTGCGCTCGCTGCTGCCCGATCAGATCGCCCGCACCATCATGCTCGTCGACGACACCACGATGCGGGTGGGGAGCGGGCGATGGATCGTGCGCTACGACGGGGCCGGCACGATCCAGTACACCGGCAGCGCCTCGCGGATCACGGCCGAG
This sequence comes from Phycisphaerales bacterium, assembly GCA_049449095.1. Classification (GTDB taxonomy): domain Bacteria; phylum Planctomycetota; class Phycisphaerae; order Phycisphaerales; family SM1A02; genus VGXO01. The sequence continues at coordinate 735 of JBMTTG010000069.1, forward strand.
AGCGTGCCGGGCCGCGACGTGGTGCAGGTCGACGCCTCGTCGAGCGGCGGTCTCTTCCTCTACGTGACCGCCACCGATCCCGCGAACCATCTCCGCAACATCCGGGTGATCCCCGAGGCGGTCGATCTGGCCGAACAGGCGGGCACGCCGGCGCCGATGTTCACGCCCGAGTTCCTGTCGCGCCTCGACGCCTACGGCGTGCTCCGCTTCATGGATTGGGCGAGGACCAACAATTCGCCGCTCGCGTCGTGGAGCGAGCGACCGCTTCCCACCGACGCCCGCTGGAGCCTCGATGACGGCGTGCCGCTCGAGGTGATGGTCGATCTGGCGAACGAGACCGGCGCGGAGCCGTGGTTCTGCGTGCCGCACCTCGCCGACGCGGCGTTCATGGACGAGATGGCGATGTTGATCGACAGCCGGCTCGAGCCCGGGCGCCGCGTGTGGATCGAGCACTCGAACGAGGTGTGGAACGGGATCTTCGCGCAGGCGACCTACGCGCAGCAGCAGGGCCTCGCCGAGGGCCTGTCGACGGACGCCTGGCAGGCGGGCTGGTTCTGGCACAGCCGGCGCAGCGTCGCGATCTTCGATCGATTCACGCAGGTCTTCGCGGCCGGTGCGGGCAAGGAAGGTCCGCGTTCGCTCTGCCGCGTCATGGGCGGCTTCTCGGTGTCGCCGTGGGGGAACGAGCAGGCCCTCTCGTTCGAGAACGCCCACCGCTCGACCGACGTTCTCGCGATCGCGCCCTACTTCGGCCACGAGTGGGGCGAGGCCGGGCAGGTCGACGCGACGCGTTCGATGACGCCGCAGGAACTCGTCGAGGCGATGCGGCAGACCTCGATGCCCGAGACGATGGCGCTGGTCGCGGAAGATCAGGCGCTCTGCGAGTCGTATGGGGTCGGGCTCGTCGCCTACGAGGGCGGGCACCATCTCTCGGCGCCGCAACTGCCCGGGAGCGATCCGGTGCACGCGGTCTTCCACGAGGCGGCGCGCAGCGAAGCGATGGGAGAGCTCTACGCGGAGTACCTCGCGGCGTGGGACGCAGCGACCGGCGGGCAGACCTTCGTCAACTTCACCCACTGCGGCCGCTTCAGCCAGTGGGGGTGCTGGAGCGTGCTCGAGTGGATCACCCAGCCGACGACGCCGCGCGAGCAGGCGCTGATCGACTACGCGAACGCGGGAAGCACGCCGTGCCCGGCGGACCTCGACGGCGACGGCTTCGTGGGCGGCTCGGATCTCGGGCTGATGCTCATCGAGTGGGGGCGCGACGATCCGACGGCCGATCTCGATGGCAACGGCGTCGTGAACGGCGCGGACATCGGGATCCTGCTGATCGCGTGGGGCGCGTGCTGAGCCGATCGCGCGCCCACCCTCCGATCACGGCGCGCGTGGATGCTCGATCCGCTCGCCCTCGTCGCTGCGGGTGATCGGGGCGTTCGTCTCGTCCGGATCCGACTCGGAGGTGCCGATCCGGGTCGAGGCGTTCGAGCCGGCGGCACCTCCGGCGGCAGGCTCGGGGGCATCCTGGTCGGCGGCGCTGCTCGCGTTCGCATTGCTCGTGGTCGGCTTCGGGCGTGGCAACTGCTTCGACACGATCGACTCCGATCGTCCGGAGAGGAAGTCGGCGACCATCGGCCGCAGCGCCTCCTCGATCGTCGCGCCCGTCGGCACCGGTGGCCCGATGATGCCTTCGCATCCGAGGGTCGAGATCCCTTGCGCTTGCCAGACGAGCGTGCCGGACGGCGCATGCCAGAGCTGCAGGGCGACCTGGACCGTCGTCCATCCGGTCCGCACGAAGGTGACGCCGAGAAAGGTGATCCGCGAGTTGTTGTTGGTGTTGTAGGTGACGAGGTACGGCACGAGGAGATACGGCACGCCCAACGCGTCGCCGATCGTCCGCAGCCCGGCGGGATCGAGCACGTTCGAGGGCTGCCACGAGTTCATGAGCGCATCGAGCTGCGTGCGAAGCCCGGCCTCGCTCAGCACGTTGCCGGTCTCGGACGGCCCGATCACCGTCTCCTTGCCACCCTGTTCGCGAAGCACCCGCTCGATCGCGGTGTTCATGAAGACGCTGAATCCCGGCGTGCTCCCGGCGTTCGAGGGAAGCACGGCGCAGGCCGGTGGCGTCGTGAAGAGCACCCCTCGCGGATCGTCGAGCAGGCGATAGGACTCCGCCCGCGTCTGCACGCTCACTTCGATGGCGTTCGACGCGCAGCCGCCGAGGAGGGGGGCGAGCAGCAGGCCGGCCAAGGCGCCGCGATGGTTCGTTCGCAGATTCATGACTCCGACGGTACCGAATCCGCGGCACGCGCTCTCGTTCACGGTCGCGTGGGCAACTTGAACCGGAGCGTCACCGTCGAACCGAGTGGCGGGTACCGCATCTCGAGTCGCAGGCCGCGGCAGGCGGTGAGATCGCAGCCGATCCGGTCCGCGACGTCGCTCAAGGTCTCCGCGTAGCCGGGCACGAGCGGCGTGGCGACCGCGGGGGGGCGGCCCGGCAGCATGCCGGTGGACTGCTGGATCGGGAGGAGGTCGGAGACGCCGGATCCCGTCGCACGCCCCTGATCGAAGATCCGCGAGTAGACGAGCGCCTCGGCGTCGAGGGCGAACTCGAGCGATTCGTGGGCGATCAGATCGAAGACGAGGTTCTCGGCGGGCGTGGTGATGTTCGCGCCGAGTTCGCCGGTGTCCCCGTTCGGCTCGCTGCTGGCGAACCGTGACGCACCATCGCGGAGGATCTCGCCGCGGAAGAGATCGAACGCGCCGTCGTTGCCGATGGGGCCGGGCTGCAGCAGGAACTCGCTTCCGTCGTCCGAGGCGTGCTCGAGCAGTTCCGGAGCGAAGCCGCGGCCGAGGTGCGGGAGGATCCCGTTGGGCAACGCGCCGTCGATCGGCTGCCAGCGCTGCGTGGCGACGGGATCGTCGGGACTTCCCCAACTGCGGACCTTGAAGAGCGGCCACCGCGGCGTATGCCGGAGCCGGCGGAAGCCGAGGTAGCCGGTGAGCATCGCGAGGTCGATCCGATCGCCGTCCGCGGACGGGAGCAGGAATCCGCACAGCAGCCGCGCCCTTGCCTGCACGCCGTGAATGCCGCTGTTGCCTCGGAAGGCGAGGCGTCGGCTGATCTCGAGCGCCTCCGTCGAACCGGCCCCCATGCTGTCGAGCGCGAGCTCGAGCGCCGCGCGATCGCCGACATGGCGCTCCGCCATCGACTCGAACTGCTCCGCCGCGCGACGCACTCTCGACGCCGATGCCTCGCTGGCACCGCACCGCTCCGCGGCGGTGGCGACGCGGGTGATCGAGCCGCGGCCGGGCACGAGCGATGCGGCGGCGAGCAGGTCGCTCTCCTGCAGGATTCGCGCGAGCGTCCAGGTCAGCGTCTTGTTGATGCCGAACTGCCGGGCCGCCTCCTGCGGCGCGGTGGGATCGGTGCCGCACGAGTCGTAGAGATCGATCAGGGCCGCCCGAAGTTCCGAGACCGCGTCCCGACACTCCCGCTCGAAGCGGGAGTTGATGAATGAATCGATCGGTGGGGCGGAGGTCATGAAGCCAGAGGAAGGGTCGGAGACTGCCGGAGGGGCGGGCAGCCGGAAGGGAAGGGCACAAGATCGGATCGCGGAGTCCTTCCTCAATATGACTCGAAACTCCCGGGCGGCGAGGTTGGGGCCGCCATTCAGACGGATTTCCAGTTGGAAACTTGACCGCCTTCGAATTGGTTCTAGGTTTGACTTCGGAGGAAGCCGCTCGCTTGGAGCGAGAATGGTCAGTCGGTCCCTTGGCCGGCGTGGGGGGGCGTCAAGCGGCAGGCGTTGTTGCCGCGGAGAAAGATCAGTCATGAAGTCATCGCATCTCATGGGTCTCGCGGCGGTCGCCGGTCTCGCCTCCGTCGCATCGGCGGAGATCACGATCAATCAGGGCGATTCGGCGCCCTCCTACGCCACCAGCCTCAACTTCGATGAGGCCGGCCAGGCCACCGGCGCGGTGGCGCCGACCTACTGGCAGGCCGACTACGGCATCGTCATCGCGTCGGGCGACGGTTCTCCGGTCGTCGATGCGTGGGGCGGCGTCTTCGGTCCCTGGCTTGGCACCGGCAACTCGGTCTTCGGCAACTTCGGCGTCTTCATCACCTTCGACAACGACGTCACCAACTTCTCGGCGCAGGTCTGGGATCCGTCGGGTCCGCCGAGCCCGATCGGTGGCGGCCTGATCGTGGCGGTGTTCAACAACGGCGCCGAGGTCGCGAGCACCGTCATCGAGCCGGCGTGGGGCACCGATCTTGGATCGTGGCTCGACATCGTCGCGGGCGGAGGGTCGGCGTTCGACGAGGTTCGCTTCGTCGGGCTCGGGTTCGATCCGAGCACCTTCACCGACAACCTCTCGTGGACGGCGGTTCCGGCTCCCGGAGTCGTGGCGGTCTTCGCGCTCGCGGGCCTCGGTGCGGGACGGCGTCGTCGCTGATCTCCGCCAACTTCGTTCGATGCGAGGCACCGATCGGGATGAGTCATGCCCGGTCGGTGCCTCGTTCTTTCCCCGGCGCCGACAATCCCGTTGATGGGCTTGCCGAGACGCCGCAGATTCAACCTCGATCGCTCGCTTCACGCCTCGACCGACCGCTTGCCTCAACCGTCGATCCTCGACCAAGGACCTTCCGCATGACTCGCTTCTCGCTTGCCGCCGTGGTCCTCTCCGGCGCCGCCGTGTGCGGCCCGGTATCCGGACAGTCCGTGGTGTTCGAGCTGCTGACGCCCGATGCGCCCGACGATCTCGCGCCGCTGAGCGTGAGCGCCGATGGATCGGTCATCGCCGGCAACTCGCTGTTCGCCTTCACCTACGAGACCTTCCGCTGGACGGCGAAGGGTGGCGCGGAACTGCTGGGACGGGCGACCACGACGGTCCTCGGCGTCGGCGCTGGAACGCCGGACATCTCCAACGACGGCACGAAGATCAGCGCGACGGTGCTCAACGACACCGAGCAGTACGCGACGATCGGCATCTGGACGCTCGGCGAGGGGTGGGTCACCGCGGAGATCCCCGAGAACTACCCGCTGGACTGTGCGCCGCTCGACCAGTCGATCGGATCGGCGTGGGGACTTTCCGGCGACGGCGAGACGGTGGTTGGGCTCTACTGGCGCGGCGGTGCCACCGGCGGCGGCTCGGCGCACGCGACGGCCGGGACGATCGAGGATCTGCAGGATCTCGGGAGCCTCTTCTCCAACCGCTCTTCGCGAGCCAACGCCGTCAGCGACGATGGCCGGGTGGTGGGCGGATGGGCGGAGCGAACCGACGGCCTCTGGCAGCCGACGGTGTGGGTGGACGGCGTGCTGACCCAGTTGGGCACGCACGAGGCGTTCTGCTCGGTGGATGGCGTGCGGGCGGATGGGATGACCGTCGTCGGCACGGGCAAGGCGCCGGACACGTTCACCGTCGGCGACGCCTACCGCTGGGACTTCAACGGGAAGACGTGGGTTCCGACGGTGCTCGGATCCTTGCCCGGGACCTTCCAGCCGTTCGGCCTCGCGGCCGCTCGGTCGATCACGGCGGACGGCTCGACGATCGTGGGCTACAACCGGTTCAGCGCCAACAACGGAACCGGCTTCATCTGGACCGCTCAGGACGGCATGCGAAGCGTCGCCGACTATCTCGCCGACAACGGCGTCACGGTGCCGGCGAATCTGCTGCTTCTCGATCTGCCGGCGATCTCCGACGACGGCAGCACCATCGTGGGCATCGCGTTCGACACCACGCTCAATCGCTATCGCGGGTTTCGGATCCTCATCTCGACCCCGTGCGAGGCGGATCTCAATGGCGACGGCACCGTGAACGGCGCGGATCTGGCCATCCTGCTCGGCGATTGGGGAGCCGGCGCGGGATCGCCGGCCGACTTCAACGGCGACGGCACGGTGAACGGCGCGGATCTGGCGATCCTGCTCGGCGCGTGGGGCGACTGCTGATCCAGGAACTCGCCCGATCGGCGTGAGCCGCGATCACGGAGCGCCGGCCGCGGGGGGCGCCGGCGCAGTGCGAGCCGGTTCCGACGGTGGGCTCGCCGCCTCGCCGGCCGCGACGCCCTTCTGCGCGGATGCCTCGGCCCCGGACGAGGCGGAGGCTGGCGCGGAGGGCGCAGGCGTCGGCGCGATCTCGGTCGACAGCACCGACTCCGAGCGTCCCGAGACGAAGTCCTCGAGCATCGCCCGCAGCAGCGCGTCGAGCACCGGCTGGATCGAAGGTGGCGTGCCGACCACGCCTTCGCCCACGAGCGTGCCGCTGGCAGTCGACTGCCAGACGAGGCGCCCGCTCGGCGCATGCCAGAGCTGCAGCACCATCTCGACCGTGGTCCATCCGGTGCGGACCAGCGTGATGCCGGCGAAGTTGAAGCGCGTGGCGTTGTCGGTGTGCACCCCGGCGAGCCAGGGGAGCATCACGTACTCGACATCGAGCAGGCGGCCGATTCGCCGAAGCCGGTCGCGGTCGAGCACGCCCGCGGCGGTCACCGAACCGATCAGCGACTTCAGTTCGCCGCCGAGGCCGGCGGTGTTGGCGGCATTCACGACATCCGCCGGCGAGAAGACGGTCTCCTCGGAGACGTCGCCGTCGCCGTCACCCGCGAGCCATCCAAGCGGGCCTCGCTCCCCGCGCCGCTCGACCGCGTCCTCGATCATTCGTCCGATCGACTGGTCGTTGAACGGACCCAATCCGGCGCTCGCGCCGCTCACCGCCGACGGCAGAATCGCGCATCGGGGCGGGACGGACACGAGAATCTCCCGCGGCTCGTCCAATTCGACGTGCAGCTGCGATCGCGTCTGCACGCCGACCTTGATGTTGGGCGTTGCGCAGCCGGCCGCGAACGTTCCCGCGAGCAGGACGGCGGCACCTCGCGCGATGGCGTTTGGGCGATTCAACGGGATCGGCATGGCCTGCGGCTCCGGTGGGATCGGTGGCGAGCCATCATCGCGAAGATCCTCGCGACGTCATCTCGGATCGCCGCCGCACGCATCGACGCGGGCTCCGCACCCGTCGGTGGCGTTCAGGGGAACACCGTTTCCCAGTCGCTCGCCATGTCGACGACGACCCATCCACGGGCCTCCGACTCGTCGAGACCGCGAGCAAGTCGACCCACCGGCGAGGTGCGGTCGTAGGCGAACTCGCGTTCGGCGTCGGTGTGGTGCAGCAGCACGCCGAGGCGCGGGCCTTCGCCGGAGGTCGTCCACTCGAGCATCTCGAAGTCGCCGTCGGAGTTGCCGACCGCGAGGATCGGACGCCTTCCGAATCGCTCGAAGATTCCGACGGGCTTGCCGGCCTTGTCGTTGAGGAAGTCGATCTCCGATCGGCGCTCGATCCGCGGCGGGCCGTCGTCGTCGACGTACTCGAGCCCGATGCGGCTGCCGACCACGAGTTCCGGCGGCACGCCGTAGAGATCCTGCGAGAGGACCCGCAGGAAGTCGGCCCCGCCGCCGGAGCAGATCGCCACGGTGAACCCGCGGCTTCGCAGCAGTTCGAGCAGTTCGAGCATGGGGGCGTAGGTGCATTCGACGTAGCGACGCCCGAGGCTTGGATGCGTGGCCTCGCGGGCCCAGGCCTCGACGGCGGCGGCGAAGGCCTCGGAGTCCATCCCGGCATGGCTCGCCATCACCAGTTCGAGCACGCCGTGCTCGCCGCTCGCGGCGAGACCCGCGAAGTCGCCCTCGATCGCCGATCGGAACGGCTCCTCGGTCCGCCATTCCGGATGCTCGTCGGCCATCGCCCGCACGCGATCGATCGCGAACGCCAACTGGATGTACGCCGGCTTCTCGCACCACAGCGTGCCGTCGTTGTCGAAGACCGCCAACCGCTCGGCCTCCGGCACGAAGTCGGGGCTTGCGGGATCGGTCGTGCGTTCGATGAACGCAAGGATCTCGTCGTGCGAGCCGCCGCGGCGCCATGAAGGCAGCGCGGGCTCCGCCGAGGAGTGGGCCTGGGCAACCGGATGCTCGCTCGACGCCTTGGTCGAAGAGCATCCAGCGCCGGCGAGAAGAAGCGAGAGCGAGCAGGCGAGGAGCGAGCGGGGCATCGTGGGGTTCCTTGATGGACGGAACCCCGGACACGGCCTCCGCGCGGCAGGCCGTTCCGGGGTTCGCCCGCGTGCCGGTCGGACTCAGCCGCCGTGGCTCGACTGCAGTTCGGTCATCACCTGCTCGATGCTGAAGCTCGCGGGCTTCTGCCTCGGCGGGAACGCCTTCAGGCTCTCGATCCAGCGGGCGATGTAGGCCTGCGCCGGCACGAGCAGGTAGGCGCGGCGAAGCATCCAGTCGTCGTAGTAGATCGAGTCGATCGGCGCCCGCTCGAAGGGATCGGTCCGCAGGTTCAGGATGAGCGGGAGCCGAAGCTTCTCGAGCGGACGGCGCCACACCTCGAAGCCGTCGGCGGTCTGCTGGGCGAAGACCGCCTTCCACTTCTTGAATCGCAGCGCCATCATGTCGCCGTCGTCGCTCCAGTAGAGCATCTCGGCGCGCGGCCACGACTCGGCCTTGCCCGCGAGCGCCGGACCGAGGTCGTAGCCGTCGAGGTGCACCTTGTAGGTCCGGGCGCCGGCCTTCATGCCGGTGAGGAGCTTCTGCTTGACGTTCGGATCGCCTGCCGCCGCGAGGATCGTGGGCAGCATGTCCTCGTGGGAGCCGATCTCGTTGACGACCGTGCCGGGCTCGATGACGCCGGGCCAACGGATGAGCGTGGGGACGCGCCAGCCGCCCTCCCAGCAGGTGTTCTTCTCGCCGCGGAAGGGCGTGGTGCCGCCGTCGGGCCACGAGAAGACCTCGGCGCCGTTGTCGGTCGACCACATCACCATCGTGTCGTCGGCGATCCTGAGTTCATCGAGCAGATCGAGCAGCACGCCGACCATCGCGTCGAACTCGACCATGCCGTCGGCATAGATGCCGAGGCCGGTCACGCCGCGGGATTCCGGCTTGAGATGCGTGAAGATGTGCATGCGGGTCGCGTTGACCCAGACGAAGAAGGGCTTGCCGGCGGCGTGGGCGTCGCGGATGAAGGCGACCGCCTTCTCAAGCACCTCGTCGTCGACGGTCTCCATGCGCTTGCGGGTCAGCGGGCCGGTGTCCGTGATGCGCTGCGAACCGTCGGGATTCGCGAAGGAGTGGATGACGCCGCGCGGGCCGAAGGACTTCTTGAACTCCGGATCCTCCGGATAGTCCTCGTTCTCCGGCTCCTCCTCGGCGTTGAGGTGGTAGAGGTTGCCGAAGAACTCGTCGAAGCCGTGGGCGGTGGGCAGATGCTCGTCGCGGTCGCCGAGGTGGTTCTTGCCGAACTGCCCGCAGCGGTACCCGAGGGGCTTGAGCAGCGTGGCGATGGTCGGATCCTCGGCCTGCATGCCGAGCGAGGCGCCGGGCAGGCCGACCTTGGTGAGCCCGGTGCGCACGGGGCTCTGGCCGGTGATGAACGCGGCGCGGCCGGCGGTGCAGCTCTGCTGGCCGTACCAGTCGGTGAAGAGGGCGCCTTCACGGGCGAGCCGATCGATGTTCGGCGTCCGGTAGCCCATGAGCCCCTGGTTGTAGCAACTGGCGTTGCTCCATCCGACGTCGTCACCCCAGATGACGAGCACGTTCGGCGGCTTGGCGGCGACGCTGTCGACGAGCGCCGCCAGCACGAGCAGGAACGGAATGAGAAGGGTTCGGGTGGGCATGCATGGTCCTTCCATCGAGTCGATTCGGAGCAAGGCGAGACAGACGATCCGAGACGAGCGGCCGACGAGATCGGCGTCGCCGTGGATCCACACCGGAGCCCGGGATGATCGCCGATTTCGCGTGACGGAGCGACCGGGAGAACTCCGCAAGATGCGGTCGACCCAGTCCGAAGGATCGATCGGCTCGCCAAAGCGAGCCGGTGAACGGTGAAGTCGCGTGAGGATGCGGCCCCAAGCGCCCACGCCGCGACGGCCCGCTTTGCCGGTCGCCGCCGGCGTGGATCGCCGATGGAGCGAGCGCGAGCAGCGATCGGCGATCGGTCGAATGGGCACGCACGGGGATCGGCTCAAGTGCACCCGTATACTCGCGCGGTGCCTGACGCGACTTCACCCGATGACTTCGATGACGCCACGGCGTGGCGCCGATCGACCGGCCGGCGTCCTGAGGGCGGCTGCGAGTTGCACCGAGTGCGATCGCCGATGGCGACCGGCCTTCGAGCGTGCATCGTTCTGGTCGTGGTGGCTTCGCCCTGGTGGCGGGAAGCCCCGGCCACCGGTCAGGCGCCGGTGGCTGCGCACGCGGGACAGGTGACGGTCGCGCCGAGCGGGATGAAGTCGCTTCCCGGCGGCGTCTTCATGATGGGTTCGGATTCGCGCGAGGCGTGGCCCGCTGAACGGCCGGCGCATCTGGTGAAGCTCGATCCGTTCTGGATCGACGAGACCGAGGTGACCAACGCGCAGTTCCGCGCGTTCGTCGAGGCGACCGGCTACGTCACCACCGCCGAACGCAAGCCCGACTGGGAGGAGTTGAAGAAGCAGGTGCCGCCGGGCACGCCGAAGCCGCCCGACGAACTGCTCGTCGCGGGAAGCCTCGTCTTCACGCCGCCGAGCGCGGTCGAAGCGGCACGAGGGATCGACCAGTGGTGGACGTGGACCCCGGGCGCCAGTTGGCGCCATCCGCAGGGGCCGGATAGTTCAATCGACGGCAAGGAGACGCTTCCGGTCGTGCACGTCTCGTGGGAGGACGCCGCGGCCTACGCGGCGTGGGCGGGCAAGCGCCTGCCGACCGAAGCCGAGTGGGAGTTCGCAGCCCGCGGCGGTCTTTCGGGCGTCGAGTTCGTCTGGGGCGCCGAGCCCTACAGCGAATCGACGCCGCAGTGCAACTCGTGGCAGGGAGTCTTTCCGACGAAGAACCTCGTCGTCGATCGCTTCGAGCGCAGTGCGCCGGTCAAGAGCTTCCCGGCGAACGGCTACGGCCTCTTCGACATGGCCGGCAACGTGTGGGAGTGGTGCAGCGACTGGTACCGCGCGGATGCCTACGCGAAGTCGATCCGCGAGGCGGGCGGCAAGCCGGTCGAGAATCCCAAGGGACCGGCCGACGCGTCGGGGGCGTGGAATCCCAACAGCCCGGGCGTGCCGGAGCGGGTCATCCGCGGCGGCTCGTTCCTCTGCCACCCGAGCTACTGCTCGAGCTACCGGCCAAGCGCGCGGCGCGGCAATACCCCCGACACCTCGACCGAGCATCAAGGGTTCCGATGTGCGTGGGATCCGACCATGTCGGCGACCACGCCCACGGCCCCCGGCGGCGCGAACCCGGTCGCGAAGCCGGAGTGAGTTCGAGGTGCCGATCGCGGCACGCCAGCGCGTCGCGCTCGCGACGTCTCACCGCCGCCGCCGCCGAGCGGGGATGATCAGCGTGCCGAGCAGCGCCGCTCCGC
>JBMTTG010000070.1:0-12049 GCA_049449095.1 Phycisphaerales bacterium
TCGAATAGCCCTGCCCGCCGATCTGTGCGCCGATCGTGACGGTCGTGAAGCCGGCCCAGCCGACCTGCGCTCCGTTGCGATACACGACGCCGTGGGCGCCGCCGCCGCCGATGATGAAGCCGCCCTTGCCCGCATCGGGGAAGACCGCGTAGGCGTAGGCGTCGGCGATCTTGCCGCCGAGGGACGGATCGTTCGACTCGAACGTGGACACCGCCTCGTTCGCGGCGGTCACCAGCGAGGCCCGGCCGGACTCGGAGGACGGCGCCGCGGAGCAGCCGACCAGCGCCGACCCGGCGATCGAAGCGGTGCAGACGAGAGCGAGCGTGCAGAGGAAGTTTCGCATGGAAGCGTCTCCGGTTTGGAAGGGGAAGGTGAACGGACGAGCGGCAAAGTCTACGACGATCCTCGGAGACCGTCGAAGCGAAGGCTGCCCGTCGAACACCTTGAAATCGGGGATCGCGATCCGATGACGCGCCTGCTCAGGCGCTCCACGCGCCGAGCAGGATCGCGAGGTCCGCGCCGTTCACCTCGCCGTCCCCGTTGATGTCGGCGAGGCCTCGCCCACCCCAGGCACCGAGCAGGATCGCGAGATCGGCCCCGTTCACCACGCCGTCGCCGTTGAGATCCGCCGGCGAATCGCTGCCGGAGATGGGAACGCGGAGGATCGCGTCGAACGAACCGAGGGCCGCCGACTCCGCGACCACGCCGACGAAGGCCCACGGCTGATCGGACAGTCCGATGCCGGGCCCGATGACCGAGGAGGTCGTGAAGTCGGTGAGCGTGGCGTCGCCGACGCCGTCGCCGTCGAAGTCGAGCGCGTCGCCGATCGAAACGAGCGCCCGCGTGACGGGGGCGCCGGCCTTCGACTCGGTCAGGAAGAGCGTGCCGGAGGTCGACGCGGACTCCCACACGTGGGCCACCTGCCCGAGATCGTTGATCGAGGCCCATCGCACCGCGTGCCCCGACGTCAACTCGATCCCATCGACGACGTCGCCTTCCCGCACGAGGATCGCGCCGTCGACGGCGAGGTACTCGTTGGTCGCCGGGTCGCCGCCCGTCAGCGGGCCGAACGAGACGTAGGTGCCCGCGTTGTTGATCCCGACGCCGCGGAAGAGGCCCCACTTGTCTGAGGACCCCGGCGCGATCGGGTCGCCCTCGCGCTCGCGCAACTCGCCGTTCACGTAGAGGAAGTCGTCGCTCGAGGTCGGCAGCCCCGCCATCTTGAGGATCAGGATGGTTCCCTCGGCGTTCGACGAGACGCCGTAGGCGAAGCCGATGCCGATGGTGCCGATCTCGTAGAACTCGTCTCCCTGCTCGATCGCGTCGCCGCTGCTGACGACGAGGATCGCCGATAGCGGATCCTTCGGGTTCTCGCATCGCATGAACCCGCGTCCGTAGGTCGCTCCGCCGGGCGATGCGGAGAGGCCGGTCACCCAGAAGGCCGTGCCGCCGGGGCTCATCGTCGGTCGACTGTTGAAGGAGCTCCACACCTTGACTTCGCCGGGGATCGGCTGTGGCTCGCTGAGCAGGAGGCCGGCCTGGGTCCAGACCGCATCCTCGCCGTCGACCGCGGGGCTGTAGATGAACCCGCCATCGTCGGAGATGCCCATGGTGCTTTCTGCACCGGTCAGCACGACGCCGGTCGCGTTGCTGTTGAGCCACACGATTCCAGCCCCGCTCCATACGAACCGATCGCCGCTGCCGAGTTCTCCGGTGAATCCCGGCTCGCCGAGTCCGTTGCAGAAGGGGGAGTTCAGATTGGCGATGGCCGTCCCATCGCCGCCAGCCGGCACCTCGCCGACGCGGGCCACGAGTCCGACTTCAACCGTCTTGCCACCCGCGACCACCATCGACGTGAGCGCCAAGGGCAGGCTGCAGGCCAGCGCGAGGAATGGGCGACTCGCCATCGTGGGACTCCTTCTGCGGACTCACTCGGACACCGGCTCCGCCGCCGGGGTCGGGAACCCCGATCCTCGGACAGGCCGTTCCGGACCGAGATTCCCGCCAAGGAGTCAAGAGGATGCCCGCACCCGTGACGAGGTCCACCGGGAAGTCTCGGGATCCTCACGCAAAGGGCGATATTCGGTCGGCCCCGCCCGGTCGGAGGCTGCCCCTTGTGGCAAGCCGGCCGCTCCGTATACTGCCCGATTCCGCCAAACCCCGGCGGGCCGATGCTGCCCGCGGGCGAGCCGTGGCGAGAGGAACGAGCCGTGTACGCGATCATCGAAGACAGCGGTAGCCAGATCAAGGTCTCCAAGGGCGACGTGGTCGATCTCGACCTGCGTGATCTCGAGGAGGGCGCGAAGGAGATCGTCTTCGATCGCGTGCTCGCGATCGGCGGCGGCGACGGCCCGGCCACGATCGGCAAGCCCTACGTCGCCGGCGCGAGTGTGACCGGCGAGATCCTCGGCGAACTGCTCGGCGACAAGATCGTCAACACCAAGTACAAGCGCCGCAAGGGCTATCGCCGGAAGGTCGGCCATCGCCAGCCCTATCTGCGGGTTCGGATCGGCGAGATCAAGGGCTGATCCGCGGCGGCGCAGCCGCCGCGTTCCCGATCCGTCCGCGATTCCGGAGGCGTGAGCTGCACGACGACCGTTTCACGGGGCAGGATCGTCGCGGTGCGCTGAGCCGAATCGGCGTGGCGGCGGCGACGCTGTGGTTCCCGGCGATCGCCTTGGCTGGACACGCCGCGTCACCGACGCCGGAGGCGATCGTGGAGTCCAAGACCGTCTTCTGGGAAGGCCGCGGCAAGTCGCGGGCCCTGTTCAACATCGCCGGCGACGTGTTCTGGCAGGGACGCGGCTCGACCCAGCCGCTGGCCAACGTTCGCGGCCGCGTGTCGTGGCGTGGCCGAAGCGTGCTGTCGGCGATCCTCTCGGTCGATCAGCGCGATGTCGCGTGGATGGGCACGGGCCGCTCGAAGGCACTCTTCTCCAAGGACGCCAACGGCGTGTTCTGGGAGGGCACCGGGCGGAGCGTGCCGCTGGCCAACCTGGATGGGCGGACGATCTGGCAGGGCCGCGGGCGGCAGCGGGCGCTCGCCAACTGGGAGGGAGACCGCTTCAGCGACGCGGCGCTGTTCACCGCGATCTGGCTGCTGCTCGATCCGTCACGGCTCGAAGGATGACCACGAGCTGGTGACGTGCGCCTCGCACCTCCGACCGTTCGACGCCTACCATGACGGCGCTGGACAGGCGATCGCGTCCGGGCTCCGGCCCGGCCGAGGAAAGTCCGAACACGACAGGACACGGTGGTGGGCAACACCCACCCGCCCGCTGCGGGCGAGGGACAGTGCCACAGAGAACAGACCGCCATCGCACCTCCGGGTGCGGCGGCAAGGGTGAAACGGTGCGGTAAGAGCGCACCGCCCGACCGGTGACGGCCGGGGCACGGCAAACCCCACCGCGTGCAAGCGCAAGCAGCCCATGGAGTTCCGGCCTTGGCCGGGCTCCTCACCGCGGTCCGCGGGACAAGGGCGGGTCGCGTGCAGGAGGGCGTCGGCAACGGCGTCCCGAGAGAAATGATCGCCACGAGGCGGGTTCCGCCTCGCACAGGATTCGGCTTACGTCCAGCAGCAGCCGTCGCCGCCTCCGCCTCGACGCGGGGGCGGCGTTCGTTGACGCCCAAGATCTTGGGGAGCAACGACCTCGACACCCCATCATCTTGGACGGGGAAAGTTGCCGGAATCTTCTTGTAAACGAACGCTTCCTGACCAGAATGCCTCCTTCATTGCGGGTCAGGACGGTCCACCCGGCGCCGCGTCCGTAGCCTCGGACGCCATTTCGAAGGAGTCGAGATGTCCTTGGGATCGAAGATGACGAGCCTCCAGGCTTACAACATGCTCATCTACCGCCGGGCCCTGCATCCCGAGTTCTTCGGGATCGAGGGGCGGAGGCGGCTTGTCCACGGCGACTTCGAGTTCGAGGCGTGGATCTTCCGAGGCGGCCACGCCCTGCGGATGCAGCACGAGGGCAACTGCGTCTGCGAGCTCGTCACGGATCAGCTCGAGCACCTGCCCGAGAAGGGGCTGGCCACGACCCTGCCCTGCGCGGGCGAGCGGGATCACGAGGAGCGGATCGGCGAGGACGTGACGTTCATGACGTCGATCCAGACCGAGACGCTGTCGGATCACCTGTACGTGGGCACCTATCGCGAACTGCTCGATCATGCTCGTTCCGCGAACTCGCTGCTGGTGCAGTGGGACGACGAGCAGGGCAAGGGCAATCTGTCCATGCTGGACATGCAGCGGTTCCGCGACGAGGTCCACATGCAGGGCTACCACATGCGGAGCGACTGCGGCCTGGTGCTTCGAACGCAATCGATGTTCCAGCTCGCCGCCGATCCGGTCGCAGGCGTCTGACGCCACGCGTCGTTCGTCGACCCGTCCGCCACAACGCGAGTCAACCACATGCCGGCGTTGATCTCGATCGCCACGATCGGGGAAGTCGCTTCGGCACCGGTCGCCGCCGCGTCCTCGATCCCCTTGCTCGGCGAGGCCGCCGGGCTCGGCACCGCGATGTGTTGGGTCGGCACGAGCTTCTGCTTCGCCGCAGCCTCCCGGCGACTCGGCGCGGGCACGGTCAACCTGGTCCGAAGCGTGCTCGCGCTCGGGCCGCTCTTGGCGCTCAACCTGCTGATCCTCGGCGGCGCGTGGCCCGACGCGTCCTGGGAGGCGATCGGTTGGCTCGCGCTCAGCGGCGTGGTGGGGCTCGCGCTGGGAGATCAGTTTCTCTTCGTGGCGCTGGTCGATCTCGGTCCGCGGCTCGCCGTGCTGCTCATGACGCTCGCGCCGGTCTTTGCGGCGATCGCAGGCCTGGTGATGCTCTCCGAGCGGATCGCGGCGCCGGCACTGCTCGGCATGGCGATCACGTTGGGCGGCATCGCCTGGGTGGTCGCCGAGCGTCCGGCTCCGGGGGACGCCCGGGCGGCGATCACGCCGCCTCGTGTTCGCGCCCGCGGCCTCGCGCTCGGGGTGCTTGCGGCGGCCGCGCAGGGCGTGGGGGTGGTGATCGCGAAGCAGGGCATGATCGGTTCCGACACGCCGGTCGAACCGCTCGCGGCGCAGCTCGTGCGAATGAGCGGCGGCGTGACGGCACTCGCGTTGGCATGGAGCATCCTCGGGCCGCGGCGGTGGCTGGCGGGCCTCGATCTTCGCGCTGGCGAGGCTCGGGTCACCAGGCCAGCCGTGCTCGGGCTCATCGGCGGAACGCTGCTTGGTCCGGTGCTCGGCGTGTGGATGAGCCTCGTCGCGGTGCGGGCGTTGGACGCCGGAGTCGCGAGTACGCTCATGAGCCTCAGCCCGGTGCTGGTGCTCCCCATCGCAAGAATCGTCGATCGCGAACGGATCGGTTGGCGAGCGGCGGTGGGGGCGGGGGTCGCCGTCGGAGGCGTCGTCCTCCTCGCCGCGTCCAACCGGGACGCGCCGGCTGAAGCGGCGATCCCGGATCTGCCGGCGATCGAACTCGAGGTTCCCTCGGAGAATCCTGCTCGTGAGCCCAACCCCACCTGAAACGAGCCACGCCTACGCCCGCGTCCTCGTGCGGGCCGAACGGGACTTCGGCATCTCCTCGATCTGCCTGCCGGGATCGATGCGAACCGACTCGTCGGCGGAAGCGAGTGCCGCGCCGACCGATGACGCTCCGAGCGCGTCGAGTGATGGCGAGAAGGCGCAAGCCCTGGCGGCGCTGCGTTCTCGGCACGATCGCGAATGCCCGCACTGCACGACAGCCACCGCCCACTCGCAGACGGTCTTCGGCGAGGGTTCGCCGGACGCGGAGGTGATGTTCGTCGGCGAAGCGCCCGGCGAGCAGGAGGATCGAACCGGACGTCCCTTCGTGGGACGCGCCGGGCAGAAGCTCGAAGACATGATCAAGGCGATGGGGCTCTCGCGCGAGGCGGTCTACATCGCCAACGTCCTCAAGAGCCGCCCGCCCGACAATCGCACCCCGCTGCGGCACGAGGTCGAAGCGTGCGGCCCGTACCTCGTCGAGCAGGTCCGCATCATTCGGCCCCGGGCGATCGTGGCGCTCGGCGGTCCGGCGACGAAGCTGCTGCTCGAGACGGAGGAGGGCATCACCCGACTGCGGGGGATCTGGGCGACCTACCGCGCGGGCGACCTCGAGATCCCGGTGATGCCCACGTTCCACCCGGCGTATCTCTTGCGCAACTACACGCCGGAGGTGCGGAAGCAGGTGTGGTCGGACCTGACGCAGGTGCTCGAACGGCTCGGACGCGGACGAGGCTGAGAGGACCGACATCCTCCTCTCTCCTTACTCCTCTTTCCTCTTCTCGAGAGAAAAGAGCCCGCCACGCCGAAGCGATGGCAGGCTCCTCGTGGGGGCAGTGGGTCGCGGATCGCGTCGCCGACGCTCACCGCTCGATTGGATCTACGGAGCAAGGGGGCGAGCGGGTTCCGGCAACTCTGGAGAATTCTCGCGGACGCCGCGATCGATCACGTCGCAGCGGACGGCGATCGCAGGACGATCGTCACCGGCCCATCGTTGACCAGCGACACTCGCATCTCGGTGCGGAATCGGCCGGTCTCCACGGCAAGCCCGTGCGACGCCCGGAGCGTGTGCGCCACCGCCTCGACGAGCGGTTCCGCGACCTCGGGCGCCGCAGCGTCGATGAAGCTCGGGCGATTCCCGCCCGAACAGTCCCCGCAGAGCGTGAACTGGCTCACGAGCAGCACCGCGCCGCCTTGCTGCGCCACGTCGTGGTTCATCCGCCCCGCGTCGTCCTCGAAGATCCGCAGCTTCGCGATCTTCCTCGCCATCCACTCGGCCTCGCGAGGTCCGTCGCCACGCTCCACGCCGAGCAGCACCGCGAGGCCGGCCGAGATCCGTCCGGCGAGTTCCCAGGACTCGGGCTCGCCGGCGTGTCGAAACCGGACCTCCGCCTCGAGCACGCGCTGAACGACGGCGATCATGTCGAGCGCCTCAGGCGATCAACCCGATCGCCGCGCAGCTCACGAGCGAGAAGCCCTGGTCGTCGGCGGCCTGGCGGTAGTCGATCAATTCGCTCTTCGCGGGCTTCGCGAGACGCTTCACCGCGGCCATGTTTCCGACCGAGCACCAGCGGGTGGGATTTCGGTTCCACTCGACGGTCTCGAGGAACTCCGACGGATCGGCGTCGAGATACCGCTTGAGCATCTCGCGGTCGTGGGTCTCGACCTGCCCCTTGCGCGACGCGTCGACCGGACGCGGCTCGCCGAACTGCGGCCCGACATGGCTCAGATCGCTCGACGCGATGAAGAAGGTGCGCCCGCCGGCGGCGTCGAGTTCCTCCTCGAGCACCCCGAGAAACTCCTCGGTGCCGATCCGCTTGCCGTCGTCCTCGATGAGCGGCACGAGTGGATCTGGAATCAGCGCCGCGACCACCGGCACCGCGCCGAAGACCTGCTGGATCCACGGCAGGTGCAGTTGGATCGAATGCTCGCCCAGATGATCGAGCTGATCGGCCGTCGCGCGTTCGCCGAGACGCGCGGCGAGCCGCTCCTGCAGGGCGCGATCCGTGTCGACCGGCCCCAGCGGCGACTCGAAGCCCCAGGAGGTCAGCACGACGCCGTCGCCGATCCCGAAGTGGTTGGTGCCGAGGATCACCACGCGGTCGGGAGGTGCGGTTCCGACCAGGCCCCGGTACGCAGAGGCGTACACCGGCCAGCCGCGACCGAAGTCCAGGTGCGGCGCCACGATGCCGACGAGCTCCGCTCCGAGTTCCGGATCCTCGGTCTCCTCGAGCCACGAGGCGATCTGGCTTCGGCACGCCTCTGGATCCTGGCCGAGGCTGAAGGCCGCCCCCTTGGGGAGCCGGCCGGCCGACTCGATCCGCCCCCGCAGTTCCGATTCGAGCCGCGAGGCGGTGGGGCCCCAAAGCAATCCGATCTCGTCGAGGGCCTTGACCAGCGGAAGCAGTTGCTCGGTGGAGGCTCCGACGCTTCCCGCGATCTCGTCGAGGCTCTTTTCGCCTTGGAACCGCTGGAGCAGCCCCAACGCCTCGGGCGAGATGTTCATGGTGCGATCGGAGAGCCGCAGGGGGTCCTGAAGCACCACCGCGGTCTTCTCGCCCTGCTTGACGCCGATCGGGATGAATCGGCGGACATGGGGGCGAGCGAGATGTTCGGGAAGTTCGGTCGAGTCCATGGGGGCGGAGTGTAGGAAGGCCTCGGGAGAGCCGATGACGAGGGCTTGGTTCCCGGCCCGCTCGCCGAGCCGGGCCCCCGCGGCATCGCCGACGCGATCACGCGTCCGCGGTCCTTGGCGGCGTCCTCCGAGAGGAGTACGCTTGCCGGTCTTTCCCGTCGTCCGCCGGCATCTCGCCCGGCGGGCGGTGCGAAGTTCCCTTCCGAGTCGGCGCCGACCGACGTCTCGCGCCTGTTCGGGTTCCGTTTCGAGCCCGCCGTGGGCCCGACCTTGGAGTCACCTCGATGAAGACCATCGATCGTTCCTTCCGAATCACGGCCTCGTCGCTCGCGGCGATGGTCACCGCGGGCGTGTTCGCCTTGGCCGGTCTCGGCTGCGGCGAGGGCGGCACCGGCACCGCTCCAGCCGCGAGCGAGACCGCGTCGACCGCAGCGGCGACCCCGGCCGCG
Source organism: Phycisphaerales bacterium (assembly GCA_049449095.1). Taxonomy (GTDB): domain Bacteria; phylum Planctomycetota; class Phycisphaerae; order Phycisphaerales; family SM1A02; genus VGXO01. The sequence continues at coordinate 8,594 of JBMTTG010000070.1, forward strand.
CCCGCCCCAGCGCCGCAGTTCACGGCGATGGACGGATCGACGGCGAAGGCCACCGCGGCGCCCACGAAGCAGATCGCTCCCGACCTCCGCACCGACAGCACGCAGCAGGTGCAGGAGAAGCCCGCCTCCGCGACCTCCGAGCTCACCGCCTCGCGCCCGACCGATCGCAACGCGGCGGCGACGCCGGCCAGTCAGGCCGCCGACGCCCGCAAGCCCGGGCCGGCGTTCCGGTTCGAGCCCGCGGTCCTCGACATGGGCGAGATGATGCCCGACGTCCCGAAGACCATGGCGATCCGACTCGTCAACATCACCGAGGAGCCGGTCAAGGTGAATCGCGCGGTGCCGAGTTGCGGCTGCACGACGCTCGGCGCCCCGAAGGACCCGATCGCTCCGGGCGAGTTCGCCGACATCGAGATCACCCTGAAGCCCGGAGTCGCGACGGGCGTGAAGCTCTCCAAGAAGGTGACCTTCGACATCGACGGCTATGCGCCGCAGGTGCTCACGGTGGAAGGCAATGTCGCGGAGTACGTGGCCGCGACCCCGAAGATCCTTTCCGCGCCGCCGAGCCCGGACGAGGCTTCCGCCGCCGAGAGCGGCCGAGTCGCGCTGGCCTCCACCGACGGCGTCGCCTTCATCGTGACCGGCGTCAATCCGTCGGTCGTCGACGGGCTTCCGACGCCCTCCGCCACCGAGCATGAGCTCGTGATCGACTGGGCGAAGTGGGAGGAGGCCAAGCGTCCGGTGCGGGTGACCTTCACCACCGACCATCCCAAGGCGCCGACCGTCGCCGTCACGATCCGCCGCCCGGTCCGGAATCCCGGCACCCCCGCGGCGCCGAACGCCCCGGTCGCCGATCGTGTCGCTCCTTCGCCGACCGGATCCGCCGCGCTGGTGGCCGCTGCTCGCAGCGGCGATGTCGCTCGGATCTCCATGGAGATCGCCAACGGCACCGAGGTCAACCGCGTCGATCCCGCCACGAGCCGTACGGCCCTGCACTGGGCCGCGCAGGAGGGTCAGGTCGCCGCGATCAAGGCGCTGCTCGAGGCGAAGGCCGACCTCGCGGCGATCGATCGGGTCGGCATGAGCCCGCTCGCGATCGCGGCCAAGGGAGGCCACGCCGACGCCGTGACCGTGCTGCTCGACGCGGGCGGCTCGGTCAACATGCGCGACGCCGCCGGCGGCAGCCCGCTGCTGTGGGCGTCGGGGCTCGGCAACTCGCAGACCGTCGAGGTGCTCCTCGGCCGAGGCGCCGAGGTCAACATCGCCGACGTGAACGGCCTGACTCCGCTCCTCTGGGCGACGAGCATCGGTCGCGATCCTCGCACCGTCGAACTGCTCCTCGCCTCCGGCGCCGACGCCGAGCAGGCGGATCGGCTGAGCGGCGACACGCCGGCGATCCGCGCCGCGAAGAACACCAACCCCCAGGTCCTGGCCTTCCTCATCGCCAAGAACGTCGATCTCTCGAAGACGAACCTCAAGGGCGTCACGCCGCTCATGACCGCCGCCGGCTCCGGCGGGGTCGAGCAGGTCCGCATGCTGCTCGAGGCGAAGCCCGATCTGACCGTGAAGGACGGCCGGGGCTGGACCGCCCTCGACTACGCCCTGAACCGCAGCGATGCGAGCCGGGACACGGTTGTCACGATGATCCAGGAGTCGACGGGGGGCTGATCGGAGCCGCGCCAACGCTCGACGCGAATTGGACCGCACCCTACGATTCATCCATCGCCACCGCGACCAGACTGCCGCCGGCTTCCGGCGGCGGTCTGCTTTTTGGTCTGGACGCGTCACCTCGACAAGGCGATCGCTCCGGTACCTTGCGGGATTCCGCCTTGGGATCGCGGCAATCTTCGCCGCGACGACTTCACGGAGCTCCCCATGACCACCGCCAACGCCAGCGCCTACCGCGAACTCGTCGATCACTTCAAGCAGGCGAGCCTGCTGCAGGGGACCTCCGCGATCCTCTCATGGGATCAGGAGACCATGATGCCGGCGGGGGGCGTCGAGTTTCGCGGCGAGCAGCTCGCGCAGCTCGCGGGGCTCGTGCATCGGCTCAAGGCCGACCCTCGACTGGGCGACCTGCTCGATCGCGCCGCCGAGGAGACGGCGGGTGATCCGCTCTCGCCCGGAGCGGTGAACGTCCGTGAGTGGCGCCTCGATCGCGATCGCGCCATGAAGCTCCCCGAGTCGCTCGTCGAGGAGCTCGCGCGGGTCTCGAGCGTCGCGCAGCACGAGTGGGCGGAGGCCCGTCGCGACAGCGACTTCGCGAAGTTCCGGCCGTGGCTCGAGAAGCTCCTCGAACTCAACCGGCAACAGGCGGAGTGCCTCGGCTGGAACCGCGAGACGGGCGAACCGTGGGATGCGCTCGGCGACCTCTACGAACCGGGGCTCTCCGCGCGGGAGATCGAGTCGATCTTCACGCCGCTCGGCGATCGCCTCAAGAAGCTCGTCGCCGAGATCGCCGACGCGCCGCGACGACCCGACGACCGCTTCGATCGGCTGGAACTGCCCGAAGCGCAGCAGGAGGCCTTCGTGCGGTTCGTCGCCGAGTCGATCGGCTTCGACTTCACCCGCGGACGTCTCGACCGATCGACCCATCCCTTCTGCGGCGGCTCGCATCGCAACGATGTGCGGCTGACCACCCGGTTCCGCAAGGACGTCACCCTCGACGCGCTCGGCTCGACGATGCACGAGTGCGGGCACGGGATCTACGAGCAGGGGCTTCCCGGCGAGCATCTCGGCACACCGATGGGCGAAGCCGCGTCGCTCTCGGTCCACGAGAGCCAGAGCCGGCTCTGGGAGAACCAGGTCGGGCGAAGCCGCCCGTTCTGGGAGTGGCTCTCGCCAAAGCTCGACGGCTTCTTCGGATCCGCGGTCGCAGGCCTCGACGCGGAGGCGATGTACGGCGCCGCGAACCGCGTGCAGCCGGGCTTCATTCGCGTGGAGGCGGACGAGGCGACCTACAACCTGCACATCATGATCCGCTTCGATCTTGAACGGCGCATGCTGCGGGGCGATCTCGCGGTGGCGGATCTGCCTGCGGCGTGGAACGAGCACTATCGCGAGGCGCTCGGGCTCGAGGTTCCCGACGACCGCCGGGGCTGCCTGCAGGACGTGCACTGGTCGATGGGCGCGATGGGCTACTTCCCGACCTACACCCTCGGCACCATGCTCTCGGCGGTGCTCTTCGAGGCGGCGGGCAAGGCCCTCCCCGATCTGCCCGAGATGTTCCGCCGCGGCGAGTTCACGCCGCTTCGCCAGTGGCTTGTGGAGCACGTCCATGCCCACGGCCGTCGCCATCGCTTCCGCGACCTGTGCCGCGTCGTGACGGGGCAGGAACTCACCGCCGAGCCGCTGCTCGCGTACCTCGAGGGGAAGCTTCGTCCGCTTCACGGCCTGTGACCGCGCGAGGCGGCGGCGAGGATTCGCTTCGGCGTTCGTGAAAGTCGCGCCCACGCC
>JBMTTG010000071.1:0-11866 GCA_049449095.1 Phycisphaerales bacterium
TCGAGAGCGCCGCGAGCAGCAGGTACGCCCGCTCGTAGCGGTGCCAGTGGCGGTTCGAGCCTCGCCATCCCAGGGCGAAGAGCCCGTAGGCGAACTGGCGGAACTTGGTGGTCGCCCGATCCCGCAGCGTCGCGAGGTCGGGCACCATGCCCGCGAACCAGAAGAGCAGCGACACCGTGAAGTAGGTGCTGACCGCGAAGACGTCCCAGAGCAGCGGGCTGCGGAACTGCGGCCACATCTCCATCTGGTTCGGGATCGGGAAGAGCCAGTAGACCACCCACACCCGGCCGACGTGGATCGCGGGGAAGATGCCCGCGCACATGACCGCGAAGATCGTCATCGCCTCGGCGAAGCGGTTGATGCCCGTCCGCCACTTCTGACGGAAGAGGAAGAGGATCGCGGAGATCAGCGTGCCGGCGTGGCCGATGCCGATCCAGAAGACGAAGTTGGTGATGTCGAAGGCCCACATCACCGGGTTGTTGAGCCCCCACACGCCGACGCCGGTGAAGATCAGGTAGAGGACGCAGAAGCCGAGCAGCCCCACGAGTCCCACGCTGATCACGAAGGCGACGTACCACGCGAGCGGCGGACGCTTCGCCTCGGCGACCCGGCACACCGTGCGGGTCACTTCACCGAAGGTGTCCATGCCCAGGACGAGCGGCTCCCGATGGCCGGGATGGCTGGCGGTGTTGTCCACCTCGCCGCCGATCGTCGCCGGCTGGAATCCCGAACCGCCCATGCCGACTGGCAGGGTGCTCATGCCCTCACCTCCTCGCCGGTCGCGGCCCGGGCGTGGCCGTGGTCATCGCCGTGGCCGTGGCCGTGGTCGTGACCATGCCCGTGACCGTGGTCGATCGCGGGATTGCGGACCTTCGCGAGATACCGCAGCCGGGGCCGGTTGTTGAGTTCCTCGAGCATCTCGTAGCTGAGCTTGCTGCGATGGAGCTTCGCCACGCGGCTGTCGGGGTTGAGCAGGTCGCCGAAGACGATCGCCTCGGTCGGGCACGCCTGCCCGCACGCCGGCACGATCGCGCCGTCGGGGATCGACCAGGTCGGCGAGAACTCGACGCCGCCCTTCTGGGCCCACTGGTTCTTGTAGGTGATCTTCGCCTGCGCGATGCGCTGCACGCAGAAGGTGCACTTCTCCATCACGCCGCGAGTGCGGACGGTGACGTCCGGGTTGAACTGCATCCTCGTCCAGTCGTTGGGGCCGTCCTTCGTGTAGTAGTCCGGCTTGACCGCGAAGAGGCCATCCTGCTGACGGACCGGATCACGGCGCTGGTAGTCGAAGTAGTTGAAGCGGCGAACCTTGTAGGGGCAGTTGTTGGAGCAGTACCGCGTGCCGATGCAGCGGTTGTAGACCATGACGTTGAGGCCTTCGTCGTCGTGCACCGTCGCGGCGACCGGGCACACCTGCTCGCACGGCGCGTTCTCGCAGTGCTGGCAGGCGACCGGCTGCATGAGGACCGCCTCGGGTCGCGCGGGGTCCTCGCCGCGGAAGTAGCGGTCGACGCGGATCCAGTGCATCTCGCGACCTCGCGCGACCTGGTCCTTGCCCACGATCGGCACGTTGTTCTCCGCCTGGCAGGCGGTGATGCATGCCCCGCAGCCGATGCAGGTCGAAAGGTCGACCGACATCGCCCACGCGAACGGCGCGCCGTCGAGATTGGTCTCGTTCCAGAGGCTCAACCGGCCCGCGACGTGGGTGCGGTGCTTGGCGAAGTCCGGATGATCGCGGTACTCCGTCAGCGTGCCCTCGCGGACGAGGGTCGGCAGCCGCTCCTGGATGCCCTCCTCGGGCACCTCCGCAACGAGCGCGTCGGCGGCGCCGTGGTCCTGCGTGCGGGCGAAGGCGTAGGTGCCTTCGGTCTTCGCGACCTGCACGCCGGTCACGATCTCCGGAGACGCGGTGGTGCGGAGTCGATAGGCGTCGAAGCCGGCGTCCGCGGCGATCGGGCCGGCGATCTCGCCGCGGCCGTAGCCGAGCGACAGCCCCATCGTGCCCTCGGCCTGGCCGGGCGCGAGCACGACGGCCGCGTCGAGCGAGCGCGACGTGCCGCCGGCATTCACGGTGACCTTCACCCGGTCGCCGGTCTTGAGGCCCATGCTGCGGGCCGTCGCGACCGACATGAGCAGACCGTTGTCCCAGGTGATCTTGGTGATGGGCTCGGGCAGCTCCTGCAGCCAGCCGACGTTCGCGAAGCGCCCGTCGTAGACGGTGCCTTCACGGGTGAACGCGAGTTCGAGGCCCGAATCGCCCGCCGGCGCGGGAAGCGCCGCGAAGGCCTTCGCGACCTCGGCCTCGCGGAGGGACCCGTTCGCGACCGCGAACGCGGTGCCCTGCTCGATGCCGTCGTTGAGGCTCTTCCGCCAGCGGCGCTCGAACTCCGCGCCGCTCGTGCCGGTCCGCTCCATCATGGAACGCCGCACGAGCTGGTAGCCGTCGAAGGGTGCGTCGCCGGTGAGGATCGCCACCATCTCGAGCGCGCTGCGGCCGCCCTGCTGCATCGAGACCAGAGGCTCGATCAGCGGCTGCACGAGCGAGATCGTGCCGTCCCATCCGCGAGCGTCGCCCCAGCTCTCGAGGTAGTGCGCCCGCGGCAGGCTCCACGTGCACTCGGCGCTCGTCTCGTTGCGATGGAAGGAGAGGTGGATCGACTCCTCGACCTTCTTGAGGCAGCCCGCGAAGTCGAGGTCCGCCGGAGCGTCGTAGACGGGGTTGCCGCCGAGAACGACGAGCGTCGAGACCTTGCCCGAGGAGATCGCGCCGCAGAGCTCGGCGATCGCCTGGCTGCGAAGCGGCCGGTCCGGCACCTCGCGATACATGACGGTCTTGCCGGTGTTGCCGAGGCGGTCGTTGAGCATCGCGACGAACGCGTGCACCGCGGCGGGCTGGTTCGGTCCGGCCACCACGAGCGAACTGCCGCGATGGCCGGCGAGATCCTTCGCCGCCGCGTCGAGCACCTCGAGATCCTGCGCCGAGAGCCGCGACGCCGCCGAAGAGGAGGCCATCGCCGCGATCGCCTGCTTGAGCGAGGCGTCGCCGATCTCGACACCCGCCCGCTGGGCGAGCATCGCCGCGACCGCCGCGAGGTCGGAACCCCGCACCGGGACGCGATCGTCCGCGTTCGCGCCGACGAGGCTCAGGCTCGGCTCGAAGGCGTAGAGGCGCGAGACCTGCTGCTGCTTCGGGTCGGGGTTCTCGATGCGGCGGCCCTTCGCGAAGTCGCGGGCCCACCGGAGGCTCGCCGGCTGGTTGCGGAGGAAGTCCGATCCGAGCGAGACCACGACCTTCGCCTGATCGAAGCGGTACTCCGGCCGAAGCGATCCGCCGAACGCCATCGCGAGACCCGCCCGCTCGGTGTCGTCGTTGATCGGCTCCCACTCGGCCCACATCGCCTTGGGGTAGCGGGCCATGAAGCGCCGCTTCGCGTCGGCCATCGACGGGCCCGCGAAGGCTTCCGAGAGGACCGCGAGGCCTTCACCGCCACGGCTGGCGAGACCACCGAAGCGCTCGGTGGCGAATGCCTCGAACTGCGCGAAGCCGTCGGCGCCGACGGGCTGACCCTTGCGCATCGCAAGGCGCGATCGGTGCGGGTCGTAGAGCTCGAGCACCGACGCCTGCGACAGCGAGTCGCACGCGCCCTGATTGAACGGATGGTCGGGATTGCCCTCGATCTTGATCGGACGTCCGTCGAAGCTCTTGACGAGCAGGCCGCTCGCGACGCCGCCGAGTTCCATCGCGGTCGCGTAGTGGACCGGCACGCCGGGCGTGCGGTCGGCGGGTCGCGCCGCGTACGGCACGATCGTCGTCTCGGGCATGCGGCGGCAGGCCGCGAGGCCCACGCCCGCGAGCGCGAAGGACGCGCCCATCACCCGCAGGAACTGGCGGCGGTCGTCGCCCTCGAGGCGATCGGCGCCCTCGGGGAACTCCCGCTCCATGAACTGCCGGAACTCGGGGGTGTTCGCGCGATCCTCGAGGCTGCGCCAGTAGGCCCAGCCTTGTCGCACGGCCATCGGGGCGTTGTCGGAGGGCTCGCTTCCCGAGCAGCCTGCGGCGTGCTCCGCCGGGGAGGGGTTCACCGGTGACATGCCGAGCAGTTCTCCGAGGGATGGATGTCGAACTTGGTGAGGAGCCCCATCCGCTCCTCCTCGCTCATCTCGAGCACCGGCTCGAAGGCCATGTTGGTGACCTCGGAGACCGGACGCAGGTGCGGCTCGGGGTTGCGGTGGCAGTCGAGGCACCAGCCCATCGAGAGCGGCGCCCAGCGGTAGACCACTTCCATCTGGTCCACCCGGCCGTGGCAGCTCACGCAGCCGATGCCGCGGTTCACGTGCGCCGCGTGGTTGAAGTAGGAGTAGTCGCCGAGCTTGTGGACGCGGATCCAGTCGATCGGCTCGCCGGTTCGGTAGCTCTCCTGCACCTCGACGAGCTTCGGGCTCTCCGGCCGGATCTGCGTGTGGCAGTTCATGCAGGTCTGGGTCGGCGGAACGGCCGCATGCGAGGTCTTCTCGACGGTGTTGTGGCAGTACCGGCAGTCCATGCCGAGCTGCCCGGCGTGCAGCGCGTGGCTGAACGGCACCGGTTGGATCGGCTGGTACCCCGCCTCCATCGTCTTGGGGCTGAAGCCGTAGGCGACGAAGAACACGGCGTAGAGCGGGACGATCGCCCCTGCGACGAGCATGCTCGGCAGCAGCAGGTTCGACCACTTCGGAAAGAGGAATCGGCTCATGGGGTCCGTCGGGGAAGACACCACGCCGCCGCGGAGACGGTCGCGGCGGCGCTCAAAGTCGGAAACCTACTCCGTGACTTTTTTCACGAACTCGCGAGGGGCGGATGCTAGTGGATGCCGAAACGGTCGGTCAAGACTCGTTCGGCGACGATCACGGTGCTGCTCGGGGCGAAGTGGCTTCGCTTCGGTCGAGCGACGGTCATCGGCCATGCACCGCGCTTGAGCGTGAAGTTCCGCCCCTGGCCGACTCGCCGAACACGGCGGTCCGATCACGCCGGCGTCGGTCGGGCGGACCGCCTACGCTCCGCCGCTCATGCTCATCTCGACCCACCTCCGACCGGAACTGGCCTTCCTCATTCGCGATCCGATCGATCGATCGGGGCTCTTCCGCCATCTCGGCGACGCGGTCGCGAGCCTGACCGGGGTCGCCGCGCGGGAGGTCGAAGCCGGCCTCGCCGATCGCGAAGCCCAGTGCTCGACCGCCATCGGCAGCGGCGTCGCGTTGCCCCACGCCCTCGTCGCTGGAATCCCGGAGCCGCTCGTCGCCTCCGTGATCGTGCCGGATGGGGTCGAGTTCGCCCCAGGAACGCCGCCCGTTCGGCTCGTGTTCGCGATTTTTGGCAGCCCCGACAACCCCTGGCAGCACGTCCGGATGCTGGCCCGGCTTGCCCGGATCGTCTCGGCCGAGGGTGCGGTGGATCGGCTGCTGACCTCCGGTTCGGCGACTGACCTTTATGAAAGGCTCCGGACGGAGGACGCCTCCCATGGCTGACGCCTCCGCCGACCGCTGCCTGCTGATCCTGATCGCCCGCAACGAGGCGTCATTCGATCCGCTCGCCACCGGACTCCTTGATGTCGGCATCACCGGCGCGACCGTGCTCGACTCCAAGGGCCTCGGCGCGATCGTCCGCGAGGAGATGCCGATGTTCGCGGGGCTCGCCGCGCTGCTTCCCCGCGAGACCGGCAGCCGGATGATCGTCTCGATCACCACGACCGACCGGATCGAGGCCCTGCGGAAGTTCCTCGACGAGATGAAGCCGAGCCATCGTCCGATCGGCGCCGTGCTGCCGCTCACGACGACCCTCGGCCTGCCCGGAGGCTCGTGAACCCGTGCCGAGTCCCTCGGCCCTGATGCTGCTCGCGGCCGATCCGGCTCTCGCGCCGGATCCCGGCGGCGTTCCGATCGGGTTCCGGATCTTCCTCGCGCTGGTCGCGCTGGGCGGTCTCTCGATCGCCGCGGGCAGCCCGCTCGGGCGTCGCCTGCATCGCAACCGAGCCGTGGCGGCGCTCGCCGCGGGCGGTTGGTTCGCGGTGCTTGCCGGCGCCGCGATCGGTCCCGCCGGCCTCGATGTGATCGATGCCGCGATCTTCGCCGAGGTGCGACCGCTGCTCGTCGTCGCGCTCGGGTGGGTCGGGCTCATCGTCGGCCTGCAGCTGCGGCTTCGGGTGCTTCAGGCGGTGCCGAAGGTCGTCTGGCGCTGGGTGCTCGTCGATGCGGCGGTCTCCGCCTCGATCGCGATCGCGCTTGGTCTCGCCGCCTGCGGCTGGTGGATCGAGGGGTTCTTCGAACTCGCCGCGGAGTCGCCCGGACTGGTGATCGCGATCGTGCCGGCGATCGCGGCACTCGCGGCCTCCAACCTCGGATGGGCGCCCGAGACCCGCTCGCTGCGGATCGAACTCTCCGATCGCACGCGACGCATCGCCGTGCTCGTCTCGGCAGGCGCGGGACTCGCCTCGGTCATCGCCGTCGCCACGCTCGGCCTGACGGCGCTGCCGATCGCGGAGACCACCGAAGCGGTCTCCTTCGACGCTCGGCTGGGTCTCGTGCGGCTGGGCGTCCTCGCCGGCATCGCCGTTCTCGCCGGCACCGCCGCGAGGTTTCTGCTTGGAAGCATCGAGCGCAACTCGCCGCAGATGCTCGTGGTGCTGCTGGGACTCGTCTGCCTCGTCGGCGGCATCGCCGATGCGGCGGGCATTCCCCCGCTTCTCTCCGGCCTGCTCGCCGGCGTGGTGATCGCGAACCTGCCCGAGGGACCGTCGCGCGAACTCGAGTCGGTGCTGCGTCGAGGCGAGACCGCCGGCGCCATCCTTCTCTATGCGGTCGCGGGCGTGCTGGCGACCTTCGAGCCCGGGTGGGGCGCGGTGCTGCTCGCGCTGGGGCTCGCGGCGAGCCGCACCCTGCTCAAGACCGCATGGATGTCGGCGGCGCTTCGCGGCGGAGGCGAAGAGCTCCCCCGCGGCACGCCGCTCCGCCTCGCCACGGTGCGGCAGGCTCCGATCGCGGTGGCGATCGCGGTCTCGCTCGTCCTCGTCGAGGACTCGCAGCTCTCGCGCACGATCCTCTCGGTGGTCGTCCTCACGGGCCTGCTCTCGAGCCTCGTGGCACCGCTCCGCTCGCTGCAGCGGATCCTCGGCGAGCGGCGCGATGAACGGCAGGGAGCCGCGGCATGAAGCGATCGCTCGGACTGCTCGCGATGCTCGTCGCGCTGCTCGGCCTCGCCGCAGCGGTCGGTTCGCTTCCGGAACCCGTCTCGGGCGAGCGCCTCTCGGTGCTTGGAGACTCGGTCCTCTCGCCGCCTCGCGGGCTGCGCGACCTCGCGCTCGGCCTCGGGATGCTCGTGCTCGGCGCGTGGATCTTCGGCGAGGTGCTTTCGGTGGTGCGCCTTCCGCGAATCTGCGGCTACCTGCTCTTCGGCGTCGTCGTCGGACCGGAGTCCGCGGCGTGGCGGCCGATGTGGTTCCCGCAGATCCTCGACGCCGAGCAGATGAGCTATCTCAAGCTCGTCGACGGCATCGCGATCGCGGTGATCGCCTTCGTCGCCGGCGGCGAGATCCGGCTCGGCGAGCTCGTCAAGGTGATCCGCAAGGTCGCGGTGGTCGTCGCCTTCCACGCGGGCATGGTGATGCCGGGCATGGCGCTCGCCGCGGGCTTCCTGATCCTGCCGCGCATTCCCGAGTTCGCGGCGGACGAGGGAAGCGGGCTGCTCGTCGGTTCGCTCGTCCTCGGCACGATCGCGATGGCGATCTCGCCGGCGGTGCTCATTGCGGTCATCAAGGATGCGCGGGCCCGCGGCCCCGTCACCCAGGCGAGCCTGACGACCGCGATCCTGGTCGACCTCGTCCTGATCGTCACCTTCACCGCGATCATGTTCGCGGCCGTCGCCTTCCTCGGCGGGGAGACGTCTGCCTCGACGGACGCCCGCCTTGCGCCGCTCCTCGGAGGCCTCGCGTGGCACCTGCTCGGTTCGGTGCTCGTCGGCGGCGTGCTCGGCGCGATCGTGCTGTGGGTCTCGCGCGGGATTCCCGATCAGCTCGATGCGCTCGTCCTGCTCGCGGCCTTCGGCATCGCGGTGATCGGCGAGGTGCTGCATGTCGCGCCGCTCCTCGTGGGCCTCACCGCCGGCATCGCCCAGGCGAATCTCAAGGGCCACAACGCGGCGCTCGAGCGAAGCGCCGAGCGGCTGCTGCTGCCGGTGTGCTGCATCTTCTTCGCCGTCGCCGGCGCGGGCGTCCATCTCGAGGCCCTGCCGAAGCTCTGGCCGATCGTGCTCCTCGTGGTCGGGCTTCGCGCGACGCTTGTCGCCTCGGCCGCGACGATCTCGACGCGGCTTGCGAAGTTCGAGGGCGCTCCTCGCCGCTGGCTGTGGGCCTCGTTCATCTCGCAGGCGGGGCTGTCCATCGCGCTCGTGGGCGAAGCCAGACGAAACTTCGCCGACGCCCCCTGGATGATCGAGCTCTCGACGCTGCTGCTCGCGGTGATCGCGATCCACGAACTCGCCGGCCCGCTGCTCATGCGCTTCGGCCTCGCGAGATCGGGCGAGGTCGGCGCCGCCGATCGCGAGGATGCCGAGCCGTCTCCCGCGGCTTCGGCCGAGTCGGTCCCGGAGCCCGCTCGGTGATCGACACCCACTGCCATCTCACCTCGAAGGTCTTCCTCGGACGCGAACGCGAGGTGGCCGATGCCGCCGAGGCCGCAGGCGTCCGCGCGATGATCTCGATCGCGGTGGGCAGCGACGATGCGCAGGCGGCGCTTCGTCTCGCCGAAGAAGATCCGAGGGTCTTCTGCTCCGCGGGCGTGCATCCCCTGCACAGCGATGAACCGATCGACTGGGATCTGCTTCGCAGCGTCGGCACGCATGCGCGCTGCGTCGCGTGGGGCGAACTCGGCCTCGATCGCCACTACACCAATCCGCCGATCGAACTGCAGCGATCGATCCTCGAGACGCAGCTCGATCACGTGGCCCGATGGACGCGGGAAGGTCTCGCCAAGCCCATCGTCGTCCACAGCCGCAAGGCGGTCGCGGAGCTGCTGCCGGTGCTCCGGGCCTCCGGGCTGCCGGCGGACCGCTTCGTCTTCCACTGCTTCACGGAGGGCCCCGACGAGGCCCGTGCGGTGCTCGACTTCGGCGCCACGATCTCCTTCACCGGCGTGCTGACCTTCCGCAACGCCCCCGAGGTCGCCGAAGCCGCAAGGCTCGTGCCGCTCGACCGGGTGATGGTCGAGACCGACAGCCCCTATCTCGCGCCTGAACCGCATCGCACCGTGCGTCCCAACGAGCCCCGGCTCGTCGGGTTCGTCGCGGCGAAGCTGGCGGAGATCCACCGGATGTCCGCCGCGACGCTCGAGGCGATCCTCGACGCGAACGCGATCCGCTTCTTCGGATTGCCCCTCGAGCCCGCGGACTGAACAGGTCCGCGTGGCGGGCGGATATCGTCCTCGCCTTCGATGCTCCCGCACGACCGCGATCCCGACGACGAAGGCGCTCCGCCACCCGGCGGCGTGATGACCTTCGGCGAGCATCTCGAGGAACTTCGACGACGGCTGATCCGCGCCCTTGCGGTGCCCCTGCCGCTCGCGATCCTCGCCTTCGTCTTCGCCGACTCGATCCGCGCGGTGATCACGGCACCGCTCTACTCGGCGCTCGAGGCGCGGAAACTTCCCACGCAGGTGCAGGCGCTGAGCCCGGTCGAGACGCTCACCACCGACCTCTTCCTCGCGGTGATCCTCGCGCTCGTGCTCTCGGCGCCGTGGCTCGTCTATCAGTTGTGGAAGTTCGTCGAGCCTGGGCTCTACGCGAATGAGCGGCGCTTCGCGCGCTTCCTCATGCCTTCGAGCGCCATCCTCGTGGCGATCGGGCTCTCGGTCCTCTACTGGATCATGCTGCCGCTGATGCTGCTCTTCCTCGTCGGATTCGGGCAGCCCGGTCCGACGGAGACCTTCCCAATCGGCGGCGCTCAATCGCCTGCGGCAACGGAGTCCAGCGCGGAGGACTCGCCGCCGGCCGAGGCGCGCGATGCCAGTCCTTCAGAGGACGCAACGACCCCTTCGATCGAAGCCACGAACGATGGCGAGGCGACGTCGGCGCCGACCGGCGCACCTCGCAACCTCGCCACGCTTCCGATCCTCGACGCGCCGCCGTCTTCGCTGCAGCCCGGCGATGCGTGGATCGACGAATCGACCGCGCAGATCCGCGTCGCGGTGCCTGCGGGCGACGGGCTGCTCGAGATCCGCTCGGTGGCGCTGGCCCGCGACCGCAGCCTGATGCCGGCGTTTCGGCTCCGCGAGTACGTCGACTTCGTGCTGCTCCTCGCGCTGGCGATCTCGATCGCGTTCCAGATGCCGCTCGTGATCCTGCTCCTCGGCTGGGTCGGCATCGTCGAGGTGCCGACGCTCCGCAAGAACCGCAAGTACGCCTTCCTCGCCTGCGCGGTGCTGGCGGCGATCATGACGCCGCCCGACTTCGTCTCGATGTTCCTGCTGCTCGGCCCGCTCTATGGGCTCTACGAACTCGGCATCCTGCTGCTGGTGCTGCTGCCGCCGGAGAGCCTGTCGCGCGGATCGGTCATGCACGACGCCCTCGATCGCATCCGACGATGGCGGCGCCGCGACGGCGATTCGACCACCAACGCCGGTGGCGAGACTCCATCGAGCGCGGCCATGCCGCCGCCGCCCGGCGCCGTCCCGCGAGGCTCGTCCTTCGAGCGCGAGCCCGACGGCGACGCGGACGAGGATCGCGCCTCGACGAGTTCCGACTTCGGCGGCATCGATCCCGCGTCGCGCGATCAGGGCGATTCGCCGGACGAACCCGATCGAGACGAGCGAGGCGACGAGCCTCGGAAGCCCTGGCCATGATGCGCCGCGCGATCTCGCGATCGCTGGGTCGCGTCGCTCGTCCCGCCCGCCGAGTCGCCACCGCCTTCTCGAGACGAGTGCGTCGCGCCCGCGCTGCTCGCGACCGCCAGCTTCTCCGCGAACAGCCCGAACTCGACGCCACGGATCTCCGCATGATGCGCCGAGCGCTGCGCCTCGCCGCCGGTGCCGCGACGAGAGGCGAGGTGCCGATCGCCGCGGTCGTCTGGCGCGAGCGCGACGGTGCGATCGAGATCCTGGCCGAGGCCGCCAACGATCGTGAGGCGAGCGGCGATCCGACCGGGCACGCCGAGATCGTCGCCCTGCGACGCGCCGGCGAGCGCCTCGGCTCGTGGCGCCTGACCGGCTGCTCGATGGCCGTCACCCTCGAACCCTGCCCGATGTGCGCGGGCGCGCTCGTCAATGCGCGGCTCGACCGCTGCGTCTTCGGGGCGAGCGACCCGAAGGCCGGCGCGTGCGGCACGCTCTATCGCATCGCCGAAGACCCGCGGCTCAACCATCGCGTCACCGTCGTCGGGGGCGTGCTCGCGGAGGAGTCGGTGGCGCTGCTGCGGCGGTTCTTCCGTGAGCGACGCGGCCGGCGACAGCCATGAGCGGCCGAGGACCTGCGGCACGCGTGCTCCGTCCAACGTCACCTAGACTCGTCTCCATGGCCCTCGAGCGAGTCCTCCGCGTCACCACCGACACCGAGGCCGACGACGATCGGCGCGATCTCGCCTACTGGCTGTCGCGGCCGCCTGCGGAGCGGATCCGGCATGTGGAGGAACTGCGAAGGCAGTGGCACGGCTACTGCGACTCGAGCGGTCAGCCGCGTCGAATCGATCGTCGGGTCTGGGTCGTTCGAAGGCTCGACACACCAGATCGAGACCTCGTGGTGCAACCTTCACCGGGTCCGTGATCGACCAATGACCTCCGCGCCATCCCTCATCTGCTTCGACCTCGGCGGCGTCTTCATCCGCCTGCAGCCCGATCTCGCCTCGGC
>JBMTTG010000072.1:0-11770 GCA_049449095.1 Phycisphaerales bacterium
GGATCGCTTCGATCCGCCGTCCTCGGCAGACCAGTTCGGCGATCTCGCGTCCTCGTTCGACTTCAGGGAGTTCGGGCATTGGGGGAGGAGGCTTCGCCGGGGTGACGGCGGCGGAGTCGGGGAACCGAGTCGGCGGGCGAGTCTCGCGGCGAGGAGGAAGCCTCGCCGATAGCCACCTCGCCTGGGGATTTCGAATGGAGGCGTCCGATGGTCGAGCCCAACTCGGATCCTGTCGAGGGCGGTCCTCGCCGCTCGTTCCTCGCCGCCTTCGGGCCGGGGCTGCTCTTCGCCGGCGCCGCGATCGGCGTCTCGCATCTGGTGCAGTCGACGCGAGCCGGGGCGGCCTTCGGGATCGGGATGGTCGGGGTGGTGCTGCTCGCGAACCTCGTGAAGTTCCCGGCGTTCCGCTTCGGCCCGCACTTCTCGGCGGCGACCGGGCGCCCGCTGCTCGACGGCTATCGGCGGCAGGGGACGTGGGTGCTGGTCGCCTTCTCGCTGCTGACGCTCGCCACGATGTTCACCGTGACCGCGGTGGTCACGCTCGTCACCGCGGGGGTGGCGATCGCGGTCTTCGGCCTCGACGGCACGCTCGAGGCGACCGTCGGCGCCGCGAACGGCCCGGCCACGGTCTCGGCGGCCATCATGCTGCTGCTCGCCGGGCTCCTCGCGATCGGCGGGTACGCGTGGCTCGATCGGTTCATGAAGATCGTGATGCCGGTGCTGACGCTCGCCACCCTCGTCGCGGCGGCGATCGCGATCCCCCGCATCGACTGGTCGCAGGCGTCGGTGCTGCCGCAGGGCGTCTTCGTGGACGCGGCGAGCATCGCGTTCACGGTCGCCTTGATCGGATGGATGCCGACCGCGGTCGACATCTCGGTGTGGAGTTCGCTCTGGACCCTCGCCCGCGGGCGTCAGCGCGGCGAGCGCCTCGAGACCCGAGGCGTGCTGCTCGACTTCGATGTCGGCTACGTCGCGACCACGGTGCTCGCGATCGCGTTCGTGCTGCTCGGCACCGGGCTGATGCACGGCCGCGGGATCGTCTTCGAGGACAACGCCGCGAGGTTCGCCAACCAGGTGATCGACCTCTACGCCTCGACCCTCGGCGCGTGGAGCCGGCCGCTCATCGGGACCGCCGCCTTCCTCGCGATGCTCACGACGTTGGCGACGGTGATCGACGCCTTCCCGCGGGTGATCGCGGCGATCGTCGCGCAGTTCCGCATGCTGCGGCGCGACACGCCGAAGGATCTGCCGCACGACGGCGATCGCGGCGTCTACCGGATCGGCTTCGCGGTGCTTTGCGCCGGCTCGCTCGGGATCCTCTTCTTCGCGATGTCGGGCTTCAAGGCGCTCGTCGATCTCGCGACGACGCTCTCGTTCCTGACCGCGCCGGCGCTGGCGTTCTTCAACCACCGCGCGATCTTCGGGCCGCTCATGCCCGAGGCGGCACGCCCGCGGCGGGCGATGTGGATCGCGAGCGTCCTCTCGATCGCGGCGCAGGCGTCCTTCGCCGCCTGGTTCCTCTGGGTGCGCTTCGGCTGAACGGGCTCAGCGGTCGGCCGGGATCGCGCAGCGACCGTCCTCGCAACGGCGACCGAAGATCCGGCCGAGCCGCACCCGGTTCCGCGCGAACCAGCGATACCCCGCGTCGAAGAGCGGACGCAGGATCGGCCAGCCCGTCGGAGCGACGAGCCATCCGAGACCGACCGCCGCGTACGCCTCGCGGAACACCTGCATGCCGTCGATCATGGTGCCGTCGGCGCGGCGGCCGTGGATCCTCGCCATGAACGACTCGGGCGTGCCGCCGAACGCGGCGGCGTCGAACTCCGGCGCCGCGATGTCGATCGCGGCAAGGCGGCCATCCCGGCTGCGCCGCAGCAGCCACTGCACCTCGCGCACGCAGAAGGGGCACTCGCCGTCGAAGAAGAGCGTGAAGGCGGGTGTCGAGGACGGAGGCGGAGCGGGCATGCCGGTCATTTCGCCGGATCGGACGCATTCGATTCGCCCGCCTCGGCGGCTCGCGCCCGGCGTTCGGCGGCCATGGCGATGAAGCCGGAGAGGCCGACGAGGTTCGCGGCGATGCACACCGCGAAGAAGCCCGCGCCGAGATCGTGCCGCTCGAGCCAGTCGTAGAGGCCGACCGCGAGGAAGGGGGCGAGGATCCCGCGGATCCCGGTGAGCGTGACATGCACGCCCATGTACTGGCCGTCGCGGTGCGGCGGCGCGAAATCGTGGTGCCCGAGATTCCACGCGAGCACGCCGCCTGCGAAGCCGACGCCGAGGAACATCGACGCGAGGCAGTAGAGCGGGAAGCTCTCGAACCACGCGGCGACGAAGAGGACCGTCGAGGCGACCACGAAGCTCCATCCGTGGATCGATCGGAACTCGACGACGTGCACCCGGCCGAGCAGTCTTGCCCAGAGCGGGATCACGAGCGGCATGGTCGCAAGCGGGATGATCGTGGTGACGAGGATGCCCTCGAGGTAGGTCACCCCGAGCCGGTCCTCGAGGGAGATCGCCAGCGGCGCGGAGATCATGAGGTTCCCCAGGCCGAAGACGAACATCCAGGTCATGAAGCGGCGATAGGCGGCATCCTCGCGAAGGACGTGCACGACCGACATGGGGCTGAGGGTCGGGCGCTCCTCGCGGCGGCCGTCCCGCTCCGCTCGGGCGAGGCGGCGCTGTCCACGCAACCGCACGCGGCGGTAGATCGCGTTGCCGACGAGCCCAATGGCCGCCGCCGCGGGGTAGACCACGAGGAAGGCGGAGGGCGAGAAGTCGAGCGCCTTGCCGATCACGAAGCCCGTCGCCGCGAGCACGATCGACTGGACGGTGGCCATCTTGCCGGCGATGCGGGCGCGGTCGGCGTGCGGATAGTTCGCCCGCCACACCGCGGTGCGAAGCGTGATCACGCCGCTCCAGAAGACCCTCGCGAGGATCGTGGCGGCGGTGAAGGCCGCCAGCCCGACGACGCTCTGCGGGCAGAGCCCAAGAAGCAGCACCATCGCCGCGGTCGCGATCTGGAGCGCCGCGATGAAGGGCACCTTCGACTTGCCGTGGGCCAGACCCGCCCAGAGGAAGCTCGTGATGTTCGCCATCGCCGGTGCCGCGGTCACCGCGGCCACCGCGAAGTTGAGTTCCGACGGCGAGACCTCCGGCAGCCCGGCGAAGTGCTTCTTGACCACGATGCTGACCGTGCCGCCTTCGACGGCGCCGAGCATCACCGGCAGGAACGCCCAACTCAGCAGCTCGCGGGCGTAGTTGGCCCGCAGCATCGGCGGGAGGGTGCGGGGGTGGAAGCTCGAGACGAACCGGCCGATCCCGGGCAGCCGAGCGAGCGGCGATCGGTGCGGATGCGGGCCGGCGCCCTCCTGCGCGCCTCGGCCCGCGCGGCGAGGGCGCCGTCGCGGCGATCGGGCAGGCGCGGGGTCAGGCACTTCGGGTCCCATCGAGATCGGGGCGGCGACGGCGGATCGAGTCGGGCGATCGCGAGTCGAACTTGGGCCGGTCTTCGCCGCGACAAAGAAACACCCCCGGCAGAAGCCGGGGGCGAAGCGAGGCGAGGGAGTGGATCCGGAAGCGGCTCAGTTGGGCTGTCCGCTCGTCGAGACGGTGTTCCACGGCGAGAGGATCGAGGGCTGGTCGAAGAGCCAGACTCGACCGAGGTCGCCCCACATGAGGCGGAGGTTCTGGTTGCCGACGACCGCCATGTTCCGCTCGACGTCGATCTCGCGCTCCGACATCCCCATGAGTTCGGGGGTCGGATTGTTCTTGATCGAGTTGAAGCTGACGTCCTTGGGGTTGTTGCAGCCGACGAGGGCGGCGAATCCGCTGCCCGCGAGAAGGAGAGCGGCAAGACGACGGGTCGAACGGCTGCGGGGCATGCGAAGCTCCAAGAGAGACGGTCCGACGGATTCCCGCCATCGGTCCGGTCGGGAAAGGGTACGGACCCGCCGCAACGTGTCAACGCCGCCGTCGCTCGCCGACCGGGAACCTCGCGACAACTCGGAAAGTGGACCCGAAGCGATCGGCCCGCATCGACGCCCACCGGCTCCGACCTACACTCGTCTCGACGACCTCGGACCCCCTCGGGCGCTTCGCCGGCCCGCATGTGCTCGAACCTTGTTGGACCCCAGGGATCGTCCATTCGCGTCGATGGTCAAGCCTCACGCCATGCGGTTCGCCGCGGGTGGAGTGGAAGGCCGGGAACGTCGGAGGACGAGCCCACGTTGCACTGGGGTTCGAACACCTTCCGCCGGCGGGGACCCGACGGGGTCCGGGGCCGTCCCGATCGCTCGAGTTCCGCTGCCGCGAGGAGCCGCTCGAATCAGAGCCCGCCGAGCCGCGCGATCGTCCGCCGATACTCCGCCGCCATCGCTTCGAGCGAATCGGGGATCACCCGCGTGCCGCCGACGGTCGCCATGAAGTTGGTGTCGCCGTTCCACCGCGGCACGACATGGGCGTGGACATGTTCGGGCAGCCCCGCTCCGGCCGCGGCGCCCTCGTTGATGCCGATGTTGAGGCCTTGAGGATCGAGGGTGAGCCGCGCCAGTTCGGCGGCGGTCTCGACAAGCCTCCAGAACGCGGCGCGGTGCGGCGCGTCGTAGTCGGCGAGGCATGGTCGCGCGTCGCCGAGGCAGACCATGAGATGGCCGTTCGCGTAGGGGTAGCGGTTGAGCAGCACGAGCCCCTCGCCGGTGCGAAGCACCACGAGGTTGCGGTCGTCCTCCTCGGGCGTCTCCCAGTAGGCCCGCAGGAAGTTGACGGGCTTCGGCGGCACGGGGCCTGCAGCGCGATCCTGTCGCGCGGAGAGTTCGCGGAGGTAGGCCATCCGCCAAGGAGCCCAGAGGTTCTCGTGGTTCATGGGGTTCGGTGCTCGGGACTGGATCCCGGACTCTATCGATCGACCTCGCTCGCGCTCGACGCAGGCGAGGCGATCGGATCGCCGACCGACGCCGCGGCCTTGGGATCGAACCATCGTCGCGGCGGGAACGCTCCCGGGATGCGGCGGATGCGAAGCGGCACCTCGATCTCGCCCGACCAGTGCCTCGTGAACGCTTCGGGTTGTCCGCCGGCGGCGCGCACCGCCTCGACGGCTCGCTGGGCGAGCACCCGATCGCCGCGGATGAGGAGCGTCCAGCGTCCCTCCTCCGGCTCGTGCGCCTGGGCGTTCGAGAGCCCGTCGGCGTCCTCCCAGCTCAGGCGCCACTCCGCCGGGCCGCCGCGCGGGCCCGCCGCCCACCAGATCCAGGTTCGGCGACGCACCTCGCCGAGTTCGCGCACCTCGACCTCGAAGCCGAGCGCCGTGTCGACCAGTTCCTCGATGAAGGTCTGCGAGGGATCGAAGCGCATCGCCCACGGTCGCGGTCCCTCCTCCCGCACGACCATGCCCGGCGAGAACGCCTCCGCGATGGCCGCACGGATCTCCGGCGAGTCGATCGGCTCGAGCCGGTCGCCGACGGGTTCGGCGAGCTCGATCTCGACCGTCGTCCGCCGCTCGAGCGCGGAATCCTCGCTCCACGGACCCCATCGCCGCGGTCGCGCGAGGTCGGCGTCGTCCTCGATCGCCTCGCGCCGTTCAAGCCGTACCCGAACCTCGAGCGGGCCGCTCGCGGCGGGCGCCGCGGCGAACTCGAGCGGGAAGCGCGACCATCCGCGCCGCCACGAAGCGCCGCGGGTGTCGAAGCCGACCGAGACCTCGCCGAGTTCGGGATGCTCCGGACAGTCGATCGTCGCGCGGAGCTGCACCGGTTCCGCCCACCAGTGGTCGAGATCGAGCGCGCCGTAGAGCGGAAGGTCCGAAGGCCACGAGGGAGCGATCGACAGTTCGATCCGCGGCGGAAGTCCTCTCAGGCGTTCGCGCAGCTCGGGGCGTTCCGCGACGGAGGCGAGGAAGCCGTTGGACATGAGCGAGGCGTACTTCGCCTCCCAGGCGGCGCTCGGCGGACGGGCGTCGGCGTCGCCCTCGACGATCCGGTCGACGAGCGCTTCGAGCGAACCGGCGCCGAGTTCGCCGCGGCCGAGGCGAAGCCGCAGTTCGCCGACCATCGAGTTCGGGCCGCCGCTGCCGCCATCCCACGGCAGGAGCGCCACGAGCAGACGGCCGGGGACGAGCCGCCAGAGATCGCGCTGCCCAGTCGCCGACTCGATGCCGCCGACGCCGGCGAGCAGCAGCAGCAGTCCGGCGCCCGCGAGGCTCCAGCGGCGCCTCGCCCGATGCAGGTCCTGTTCCTTCGCGGCCGTGAATCCGCACTCGCCGCAGACCATGCTCGGCGTGTGCGAGAGGTCGTGCCAGCAGCGGGGGCAGCGTCGCGCGCCGCGGGCCCGATCGCCCCACAGGCCGCGGATCAGGAACGCCGCGCCCACGCACGCGGCGACCACCGCGGTCGGAAGCGCCAGCGATCCAGCCCAGGTCCAGTCGAGCACGCGTGGTTCCTCGGCGGCGCGGCCGCGATCAGGCTCGCCGCACCCATCGCAGCAGTTCGAGCGGCGTCGGCGGCTTGCCCTGCATGAGCACGCCCACGCGGAAGATCCTCGCCGCGAGCCACACCATGCCGACCGTGGTCGCGGCGCCCCAGACGATCGTCGCCACGATCTGCCAGGCGGCCACCGGTTCCGCGGAGCCGGTGGTGCGCAGGATCATCACGAACGGCGTGAGCGGCGGCACGAAGCTCGCCACCGTCGCGAGCAGCCCGTTGGGATCCTCGCTGATCGGCAGCCACAGGATCAGCGGCACCACCATGACGAGCATCACCGGGCCCATCAGCGACTGGGCGTCGCGCAGTTCGGTGACCGCGCTGCCGACCGCGGCAAGCAGCGAGGCGATCATGAAGTAGGCCATCGTGAAGTAGAGGCCGAAGAGGACCAGGTGCCCCATCGGGACGAGGTCGAGCAGCGCCGCCGCGGCGAGGCCGGTGATCGCGAGTCCGCCGTACGCGCCGCAGAGGATCGCGCCGACGAGCCCGTAGCCCAGGATCTTGCCCGCCATCAGCTGCAGCGGCGAGATCGCGCTGAGCAGCACCTCCATCACCCGGTTCGACTTCTCCTCGATCGTCGACATGAGGAGGTAGTTCGCGCTCGTCACCACGCTCACCCAGAGCAGCAGCATGAAGCCCATCGGGATGAGCATCTTCGCCTCGACCCGCTCCGGAGCCTCGCCGCCGTCGTCGGCGAGCCGCATCGTCCGGCCCGCGGGCGGCGCGAGCATCGCGCGGAGTCGTTCGACGTCCTCGCCCTGCAGCGCGACGGAGACCTCGACCGCCGCGCCTTCCGCGAGGCGCTCGAGCAGCACCACCTGACGCGCCGGCATGCCCGAGGGCACGTTCATGACGAACGACTCGATCGCCGCGGCCGATGGATCGCCGTCCGCCTCGCGGACCACCTCGAGGATCGCCACCGTGTCGCCGTCCCGGAGCGATCGCTTGAGATCGTCGATCGCGGCGGGATCGGTCTCGAGCCGCACGGAGATCGTCGAGCCGGAGAAGACCGCACGCTCCTGCTCCTCGACGAGCCGTCCGACGATCGATCCGACCTCGCCATCGCCGGCGTCGTCGGGCTTCATCACCCGGTCGAGCCTCCTGGCGAACGCTTCCGAGACCGCGCTGCCCGGATCGAGCACCACGATCTCGCCTCGCAGCGGCGGCGGACCTTCCGGCAGCAGCATCGGGATGAGGGTGAAGGCGAGCACGCCGAGCAGCGGCATCGCGACCACCGAGAGCAGGAACGCCTTGGTGAAGACCGTCTGCGAGAACTCCCGCCACGCGACGCTCGCGACGCGGGCGAGCCAGCTCGCCGATCCAGGTTCGCGCAGGCCGCTCATGCCGCGTTCGCCTCCGCGAGGCGCCGCCGCTCGATCGCCTCGGGGTGCTCGCCGACGAGATCGACGAAGACGTCGTCGAGGGAGGTCCGGCGAAGGGTCGCGCTGCGAAGCGGGATCGCCGCCGCGGCCGCGGCCAGCGCCGCCGCCGGGTCGGCGGAGGGTGCGAGCCGCAGCTCGAAGGCCTCGCCGATCCGTTCGATCGACTCGACGCCCGCGATCGACGCGAGCCGTGCCGCCGCCTCGGGTTCGTCGGGCGCGATCGGCTCGACGACGAGCGTGCGCGGGTCGAACCTCGCCCGGATCGACTCGAGGGTCTCGTCGAGGATCTTGCGGCCGCGATCGAAGAGCACGATGCGGTCGCAGAGCGCCTCGGCCTGATGCATCTGATGGGTCGAGAAGAGGATCGTCGCGCCGCGGGCGTGAATCTCCTCGAGCGCCGCGACGAGGGTTCGCGCGTTGACCGGATCGAGACCGGAGAAGGGCTCGTCGAGGATGAGAAGCTCCGGCTCGTGCATCACCGCCGCCGCGAACTGCACCTTCTGCTGCATGCCCTTGGAAAGCTCCTCGCAGCGCTTCGCGAGCACGCCCGGCAGCTCGAGCCGCTCGAGCCACTCCGCGGCGCTGCGGCGAGCCTCGCGGGTCGAGAGCCCCTTGAGACGGCCGACGTAGCGAAGGAACTCCCCGACCTTCATCTTCCGGTAGAGCCCACGCTCCTCGGGCAGGTAGCCGATGCGGTCCTTCGCGGCGAGCGCGGTCGAGCCGAGCACCTCGAGCGAGCCCTCGTCGGGATGGATGATCGACATGATCATCCGGATGGTGGTGCTCTTGCCGGCGCCGTTGGGGCCGAGCAGTCCGCACAGCGAGCCGCGCGGGATGTCGAGGTCGAGTCCGCCCATGGCGACCTGCGGCCCGAAGCGCTTGGTGACGCCGCGGATCCGGATCGAGCAGGTCGGGTCGGTCGTGGGCACGGGAGCGGCTCTCGTCGGAGGAGAAGGCGGGGTCGTTTATAGGCGAGCGGATCGCGTCGCTGCCCGACTTCGTCAGGGTTCGTTCGCATGCGGGCGAAGCGTCGCCCGAACCGGGTGGTGATCCGAGGGCGGCCGCCCGTCGGGCTCGCGGCGATCGATCGAGGCGGCCACCACGTCGAAGGTGCGGTCGGCGAGGATGAAGTCGATGCGCGAACGGCCCTCGGCGGCGTCGCGGCCCTTGAAGGCGTGGAAGGTCCCGAAGCGCTCGTCGCCGCCCGCGGCGCGATGCGTGTCGACCAGGTTCGCGGCGAGGAGCGTGGCGACCGAAGCGTCGTCCGGCGGCGCATTGAGATCGCCCATCACGATCACGGCGATCGAAGGATGGGCGGCGCGCGTCCTCGCAAGGAATGCGGCGAGCACCTTCGCGCCCTCGCGCCGCGCCTCGGCGGAGGCGTGGTCGAAGTGCGTGTTCACGACGAGCAGTTCGTCGGCCGGATCGCCGGATCGCCGCTTGAAGCGTCCCCACGTCGCGATGCGCGGGCAGGCGCTCTTCCAGTCGCGGCTGCCGGGGACCTCCGGCGTGGTCGAGAGCCAGAAGGTCCCGCCGTCGAGGCGTTCCCAGCGATCGGTCCGATGAAGGAGCGGATTGGCTTCGCCGTGCTCGGCGGAGACCTCACGGGTCCGGCCGATCACGGCATAGGAAGGCTCGTCGCCCCGTGGGGCGGCGAGCGCCTCGACGATCTCCCGCTGCTGGTGCGGCAGCGCTTCCTGCAACCCGATGAAGTCGGCGCGGCCATCGCGGATCGTCTCGACGACCAGATCACGCCGACGCGACCAGGCGTGCTCGCCATCGCCGGGGTTGTCGTAGCGAATGTTGAACGAAAGGATCTCGATCGCGGGACCGCCGAGCGGCTCCGCGACGGCGACGCTCGCGAGCGAGACCGCGGCAAGCAGCGCGGCGAGCGCGGTCACGACGTGGGCTTGTGGCCGGCGGCCTCGAGGAAGTGGCGGATCTCCACCAGTTCGTCGCGGCTGTCGAGGCTGTGGCTGTGGTGAGGGATGTGGAAGGACCGCTCATGATCGCCGAGCTTGACCTTGAGACGGCCGTGGCTCGTCTCGTCGGTGCTGCCGCCGAGGTCCTCGAACATCTTGACGATGTCGCGCCAGTGGATGTTCATGTCCATCGGGTGGGCGAAGACGCGATGCAGCGTGTCGTGATGGGCGTGTCCCATGGAAGCACTCTCCGAAGCCTTGGGGTGAACGGTGGAACGAGGTCGTCCGGAGGAGACTCGCCGCATGGCGAAATCCCGTTCGAACGCGAAGCGACGAGAATACCGGGACGCCCGAGGCGTCGCGATACGCTCCGTCGTCCCAGCACCTTCCCGCTCCTGGAGAACCTCTCGATGCGAATCCGACGCGACCTCGCCATCGGCCGACCTGCCTTCCGGAACTCGAAGGGACGCGGCGCTTCCCGGGGAATCCGACGATGACCGGCGACGCGCCTCTCGAGATCGCGTGGATCGGCACCGGCGTGATGGGGCGTTCGATGGCGGGGCATCTGCTCGACGCGGGCCATCGCCTGCGCGTGCATTCGCGAACCCGCGCGAAGTCGGACTCGCTCGTCGATCGCGGCGCACGCTGGTGCGACTCGCCGGCCGAGGCGTCCGAAGGCGCCGACCTCGCCATCTCGATCGTGGGCATGCCGCCGGATGTCGAGGCGGTGCACTTGGGGCCCGACGGGACGCTGGCCGCCACGACCCCACCCAAGGTTGTCGTCGACATGACCACCTCGAGCCCGGCGCTGGCACGGGTGATCGCCGAGCGCGGTCGGGAACGAGGCGTCGGCGCGGTCGATGCGCCGGTGTCGGGGGGCGACGTCGGAGCGCGGAACGCGACGCTCTCGATCATGGTGGGCGGGGACGAAGCCGCGGTGGCCGCGGCGTTGCCGGCGTTCGAGCGGCTGGGCAAGACCGTGGTTCACCATGGGCCGGCCGGATCGGGCCAGCACGTCAAGATGGTCAACCAGATCCTGATCGCCGGCACCATGCTCGGCATGTGCGAGGGGCTGCGGTACGCCGAGTCGAGTGGACTCGATCCGGAGAAGGTGCTGGCCAGCGTCGGCGGGGGGGCGGCCGGCAGCTGGTCGATCCAGAACCTCGCTCCGCGGATCCTCAAGGGCGACTTCGAGCCGGGCTTCCGAATCGACCACTTCCTCAAGGACCTCTCGATCGCCCTCGCCGAGGCCCGATCGCAGGGCCTCGACCTGCCGGGGCTCGCCTTGGCCGAGCGGCTCTATCGGATTGCGGTGGACGCGGGGCTGGCCGAGCGAGGGACGCAGGCGCTCGTGCAGGTCGTCGCGCCCTCGGGCGGCCGCAGCCGCGGCTGAGCGGTGGCCCGCCTGGACGAAGTTCTCGAGGGGCTGGATCGGGCGAGGGGGCTTGGTACACTGCTCGGCTTCGCCCGCACCGGACCTCCGGTCGGGTTTCCGATGTCCCGAGCGATCCGTCCGCGGAGCGAGCCATGAGCGTTTCCATCGAGCCCGGCACCCGAACCACCTTCACCGTCACCAAGCTTCCGACCTCGGAGGCGGCGAACAAGACCCTCGTGCGTCTGATGCAGATGCAGCCGGAGGTCAAGCGGGGGCTCGGCAAGTTGAAGCTCCGCCGCGAGCGCGAGGACAACCGGGTGCAGCAGCGCGGTGGCCGCATGTGGACGGCTCGGGCCAAGGCCTCGAAGCTGGTGCACGTGCAGCCCGGCGCGACCTTCACGCTTCGGGTGACGCCGCAGATCAAGCCCGACCTCGAGAGCGTGTCGAAGTTCCTGACTTCGGCGCCCGCGAAGGCCTGAGCAGGGCCACGTCACAGGGCGAGTGCTCGCTTCGCTCGGCGGGCGGTCACTTGGACGTGATGGACTGAATGGACGGGATGGACCCGGAGGGCGAAGCGCTGCACCTGTTGCGGGCGGCTTGACCAAGGTTCGTCTCTTC
>JBMTTG010000073.1:0-11715 GCA_049449095.1 Phycisphaerales bacterium
CTCGTGCCGGCGTCGCTCGCGACCGCCGACAACTCGGCGCTCCTCAAGAAGCTCAACGAGCCCTTCGCCCGGATCACCGAAGGCAACCGAAGCTGGAAGCCGCTCTTCGAGGCGATCGCCTCGGTGTCGGCGCCGCCGATGGCGGTCGGGCCGGAGTTCAACCAGACGACGATCTGGCCCGGCATGACCGACTGGTCGGCGGTGTCGGCCTGGGCCGCCTCCAACGCCGCCCTCGGCACCGCCATGAAGGAGGTGCAGGAGCGCCTGGTCCTGGGCCTGCCGTACGGCGAGGACGCGGTGCCGGCGAACCTTCGCGACAAGGGACTCTGCACGCGGATCTCGGTCTCCGAGGATGCCCGCGTCACGGAGTTCCCGTACCTCGACGGCATCGCCCTCATGAACGCCTGGACCGTCGCGGAGCTCTACCGGCTCTGCGAGGCGGGCTCCTTCGAGGACGCCTTCCTGCTCGGCATCGCCCAGGTCAAGATCCTCCGTCAGATCGCCGACCGCCCGATGTTCGTCGAGAAGGCCTTCGCGATGGAGCGGATGTGCGAGGCGCTCTCGGTGCAGCGCGACGCGATGTGGCGGTATCTCGACCGCATTCCCGCGACCACCTACCAGCGGCTCGGCGTGAAGGAGTACCCGTTCCTTCGTCCCACCGACAACGAGCGCCTCAAGCGGCTCGAGATGCCCGAGGGCGACCGACTCGTCGCGGAGGCGACGATCGCACTCGGCTTCGACGACAACGGGCAGCCGCTCGCGGACCGCTTCGAGGAGATCTTCGCGGAGATCCAGTCGTCCAAGAAGCCGCTGACCCGCTTCGGCGCCGCCAAGCGCTGGCAGGCGATCGCGGCGGTGCACGGAAGCCTCGACGCCTCGAACAGCAAGCTCGTCAACATCTACGACGACTGGTGGCGCCGCTGGCGGATGCGCCAGTACGACGCGATGCAGGACCTCGCCACCGAGCTCTCCCGCACCAACGAGGTGCGGTACGCGGCGGTGGTGCTCTCGATCCTCGACATCCAGTCGCTCTTCTCGCTTCGCAATCGCCTGATCTGCGAGATCAACGGCACGATCCTCTCCGCGGGGCTCTGCGGCTACCGGGCGACCTACAACGCGTGGCCGGACCTGCCGGCGAAGTACTACGCGGTCTTCGCGCCGAAGCGGTTCGACTTCGATCCCTACGACAAGGGCTACGGCTCCTTCGTCTATCGCTACCTCGGCAGCGATCGGCGCCCGATCGACACGCCGTTCGGTCGGGTGTTCGCGACCGGGTGCGTGCTCTACGCTCGCGGCGGCGACCACGCCGACGACGGCTTCACCGAGCACGATCCCACCGGCGAGGCGGGCGATCTCGTCCTGTGGCCGCCCGTCCGCGCCTTGGCCCGCGAAGAGGGGCTGGTTCCCTGACCCGTCGCCTCGGCGAGCCGAGGCATCCCCAGTTCAAGACGCATCGAAACGAACGCCCGCGGGCGGGCGAGGAAGTCCGCCCATCGCGACGCGAGAGCAGAGGAGTCGAACGGTGACGACGAGCGAGCAGTCCGGCGGACCGAAGGACGGGATCGAGCGGGTGGTGATCGTGGGCTCGGGGCCGGCGGGATGGACCGCCGCGATCTACGCGGCGCGAGCGAATCTCGATCCGCTCTGCCTCGTGGGCGTGCCGAAGAGCGATCCGGCGCCGGTGCTTCCCGGCGGTCAGCTGATGCTCACCACCGAGGTCGAGAACTATCCGGGATTCCCCGACGGCGTGACCGGCCCGGAGATGATGGCCGCGTTCCAGAAGCAGGCCGAGCGGTTCGGCACTCGCATCGCCCACGAGGACGTGGTCGCCTGCGACTTCTCCTCGCAGCCCTTCACGCTGCGGACCTCCGACGAGCGCGAGATCCGCACCCGCAGCGTGATCATCGCGACCGGCGCGGTGGCGAACTGGCTCGGCCTTCCCAACGAGATGCGGCTCGCCCGCTCGGGCGGCGGCGTGAGCGCGTGCGCGGTCTGCGACGGCGCGTTGCCGGCGTTCCGCAATCAGCCGCTCGCGGTCGTCGGCGGTGGAGACACCGCGATGGAGGAGGCCGCGTATCTCGCCAAGTTCGGTTCGAAGGTCCACATCATCCATCGCCGCGGCGAGCTTCGCGCGTCGAAGACGATGCAGGATCGGGTGATGGCGCTGCCCAACGTCGTGATGGAGTGGCACTCGAAGGTCGCCGACGTCCTCGGCGGCGACAAGATCGAGGCGGTGCTTCTCGAGGACGTCCGCAGCGGCGAGCAGCGCCGCCTGCCGGTGGCCGGGCTCTTCATCGCGATCGGCCACAGCCCCGCGACGGGATTCCTCGCCGGAAGCGGCGTCGAGTTCGACGACAAGGGCTACGTGCTGCTGCGGCACCGCGACAGCCGCACCAACATCGAGGGCGTCTTCGCGGGCGGCGACGTCGCCGACCCCAACTACCGCCAGGCGGTCACCGCGGCGGGCATGGGCTGCCAGGCCGCCATCGACTGTGAACGCTGGCTTGCGGCGCAGGGCGTGCACTGAGCGGACTGCGCGGGGGGGGCGTTCGTGCACGGGCCGAGCGAACCCCATGGGGCGGCGCGGGGCCATCCAACCCATCCCTCGCGATGATCGCGCCGTGCGCCCCATCCTCCGCGCGACTCTTACACTGGTTCCATGCAGGAACTCCTTCATCGCGGGCTGGTCGGTCTCACGCTCGCGTGCGTCTGCCTTGCGGGTTGCTCGTCCGGCCCCTCCCGTGTCGCCGACCCGGTCGCGACGATCGGCAATCCCGGGGAGTCCGCCCGCCGGCAGCTGCAGTCGATGAATCAGCTCGACGCGACGCCGGAGGATCCCGAGTACCTGCGCAGCCTGCTTCGCCCGATCACGCTGCCGGGCTACTCGCTCGACGTGCGGAAGGCCGCCTTCGAGCGCCTGTGGGACTACGACCGGGAAGGCCTCAAGAACCAACTCGCCCTCACCCTGCCCAAGCAGCAGGATGCGGCGTGGCGTCTCTGGCTCTGTGAGCGGATCGCCGAGTTGGATTGGAAGGAGATGACGCCGACCCTGATCCGCGCGTGGGCGGCGCCGACGGTTCCTTGGGCCGATCGCAAGGCCCCGAGCCCCGAGCGGCTCGCCATCGAGCGGATGTACGGCGCCGACCGGCTCGCGGCGGTGCTCCTGCGCGAGCTCGTCGAGAGCGACCCGGTGGTGCAGGCGAACCTTCGCATGCGCTGCTGGGAACTGCTCATGTCGATCGGGCAGGAGGGGACCTTGCGGACCCTGGTCGTCGAGGGCGAGATCGGGCCGCGCGATCCGCTGCTCCGCGACATCCGCGCGGTCGTCACCGAACTCGGCGTGCTGCCCCGGACTCGCGAGGAGATCCTCTGGGCCCGGCGAATCGGAAGCTCGGCGAACGCGGCCTATCGCGCGCAGGCGGTGGCGGCCCTGGCGCTGCTCTCGCCGGAGCGTCGCGAGGATCTGCGGATCCGCGACCTCAACGTGATCGTCGCGGCGTCGAAGATCGATCCAAGCCTCCTTTCGGAGTCGGAGGACTCCCTCTACGAGCGCCTCGAGGCGAGGCTCGAGCCCCGCAACGCGGGCAAGCACCGCGCCAACTTCGAGGGCTACGGCCCGGAGAACTTCACCGAGTACCTCCGTCCGCAGCGGAAGAACCTCGACTGGGCGGACTTCGCGTCGATGCATCTCGCCCTCGATGCCGTCGACGTGCCGGAGGTGCGTCGGCATCTCTTCGACTTCGCCGAGCGGGACATGCTCGATCGCACGACGGAGTTCGGCGGGATGATCTCGCTCGACGCCGTCGACCGCTTCGAGCTGGTCGAGTTCCCGCCGCGATCGCGAAGCGGCGATCTGCGATACGAGGGGCCTCCGGAGCTCTTCGAGGCGCTCGCGACGGGCCTCTACCACGTGCATCTGCACTGCCAGAAGTTCGACAACGGCCAGTACGCCGGACCGCATCTGGGCGACTTCCAGATGGCCGATGCGAGCGGCGCCAACTGCCTCGTCTTCACCTTCATCGACTCGAAGACCCTCGACGTCGACTGGTATCGCCACGGACGCATCGCGGTGGACCTCGGGCTCATCGAGCGACCGGGCTCCTGAGTCGGCGCCGTCAGCCGAAGATCCCGATGCAGCTGCTTGTCCTCGCTCTCGTCGCGACCGTGCTCGTGCCCGCGGCGCTGCCGGCGCCGCGCGAGATCCCGCCGACGGCGACGGTCCTGGTGGTGGCGCTCCTGCCCGCGGCGATGATCGCGGGCGCCGCGTGGTACGCGTCGTGGAGCGCGGTGCGGGGCCTTCGCGCGGGCCGCGGCGCGGCGCCGCACCTGCTGCGGATTCGGCTGCGGGGACTGCAGTGGTCGGCGGTGGTGGCGCAAGCCGTCGCGGTGGTCGCCTTCGGCTGGCTCGACTGGCTTCGGAGCGAACTCGGCGATTGGCCGCTCCTCGACGAACTGATCGCGCTCTCGCCGCCGATCGTCGCGATCGCCGCCTGCTGGTGGGCGGCGCACCCGATGGAGCGGATCCTGCGCGGCGACTCGATCTCGCGAGGGCGGTTCGTCGCGACGGAGCTCCGCAACCAGCTCGGACTGCTCGGCGGCCCGGCGCTGCTGGCGATCGGCGCGTCGGAGGCCGCGACACTGCTCGCGTCGCGCTGGTTCGCGGCGGACTCCGCGGTGGCGATGCTCGCGGCGCCGGCCGCGGTGATCTCGGTCATGCTCGTCGCGCCGAGCCTGATGGTCCGCATCCTCGACACCGAGCCGATGCCCGATGGGAACGAACGGGAGATCCTCGAGCGGGTGCTCGCGGACAACGGCGTCCGCATGAGCCGGATCCTCGTCTGGCGCACCGGCGGGACGCTTCTCAACGGCGCGGTCGTGGGCTTCGTGCCCGCGGCCCGTTACCTCCCCCTCACCGACGCGGTGCTCGAACGGATGCCGGTCGAGTCGCTTCGGGCGATCGTCGCGCACGAGGTCGGGCACGTGAAGCGCCGGCACGTCCCGTGGATGCTGCTGACGACGCTCGCCGCGGTGGCGACGGCGGCGTTGGCGGTCGAGGTCGCGATGCCCTTCGCGATCGAGGCGTTCGCGCCGCCGCCGGTCGATCCGGTGCTGCTTGCCGCAGCCGGCGTCGAGGAGGAGCCCGACGGCACGCTCGACGTGCTCGAGGCCGTTGCCGCGGTCGGGGTGGTGGCGATCGTGCTCCCGGTGTTCGGATGGATCTCGAGACGCTTCGAGCAGCAGGCGGATGCCTTCGCCGCGCAGTACCTGAGCGTGGTCGGCCCGGCCTCCGCGTCGTCCTTCGTCGGCGCCGGCGCGGAACGGCGGCTCAAGTCGCCCGAGTCCGCGTTGGTCACGCCGCGGGCGGTGCTGGCGATGTGCCGGGCGCTCGGACGGGTGGCGGAGCTCAACGGCGTGAATCCCGCGGCGCCGAGTTGGCGCCATGGCTCGATCCGTTGGCGGCAGCGAAACCTCGTGCAGATCGTCTCCGAGCCGATCCTCGCGTTGCCGATCGACCGGAAGGTGCGTCGCATCAAGGCGGCCGGCATTGCGATCCTGCTGCTCTGCGTGGTCATCGAAGGCGTTCGGATCGTCGGCGTGGCCTGACGCGCCGCTCGGGCGCGACGGGCGGAAGCCGCCCGATAGCATTCACGGCATGTCGATTCCGCTCGTCGATCGGTCCGAGTCTCAGGCGAACATCGCGCAGCCGGTCGAATGTCTCGTGGCCGAACGCGGCGGTGGCGCGGTCGGAGCCATCGCCTTCCGCAGGATCCACGGTCTCGGCAACGACTACGTCTTCCTCGCGGAGGCCGACGCGTCCCGATTCGATCGCCGCCACCTCGCGATGGCGCTCGCGGATCGCCACTTCGGCGTCGGCGGCGACGGCCTGATCACCGTCGAGGCGTTGGGCGAGGACGCGGCGGATCTTCGCATGCGGATGTGGAACGCCGACGGATCCGAGAGCGGCATGTGCGGAAACGGCCTGCGGGGCGCGGTGCGATTCGCCCTCACCGGCGGTCTTGGCGAGCCGGTTGCCGAGCGTCTCGAAGCGCTGCTTCGCGGCGGCCGGGCGATTCGGGTGCGGATCGGTCGGAGCGTGGTCGCCGCGAAGGCGTTCGCTTCGGGCGACGGGACCTTCGAGGTCGAGATCGATCTCGGGCCGCCGATCCTTGCGGCGGGCGAGATTCCGGTCGAAGTCGCCGGCGTGGCGGCGAACGAACCGCTGCTCTCGAGGTCCGCGGCCACGATCGGGGCGTGCGAGGCGGCGATCGACCTCGACCGCGAGCGCACGAAGGGCGGATCGCTCGAGGGGCTTCGATCGTGGGGCTGCGTGTCGATGGGCAATCCCCATCTGGTGCTCGAACTCGGCTCGGTCGGCGAGGTCGAGGCGTTCGAGCTGACGCGCCTCGGCCCGCGCTTCGAGCACGCCGCCTCGTTTCCGCAGCGGATCAACGTGCACGTCGCGGCGGCGATCGATCGGCATCGCTTCCGCATGCGGACCTGGGAGCGCGGCAGCGGCATCACCATGGCCTGCGGCAGCGGGGCGTGCGCCGCGTTCGTGGCGCTGCGGCATCGAGGCCTGCTCGGCGATCGTGCCATCGGCGAATTGCCCGGCGGCGTGCTGCGGCTTGCCGCCACCGCGGAGGGTTCGATCCTGATGCGCGGCGAGGCCTTCGAGAGCTGCCGCGGCACGGTGGAGCCGATGGCGATCCTCGCAAGACTGGGGCTCGCGGCGGCGGAGACGCGCGGATGAGCGGCGCAACGACGCTCGAAGCCGCCGAGCGACGGCTGCTCGAGGAGGCCCGATCGCGCGACGCGGCGATGCGCGAGGATCTTGCCGCCTGGGTCGCGATTCCGACCGGCCGAGGTCATGCGGACGGCGTGGAACGCTTCCGCGAACTTCTGACAGGGAGGCTCGCGCGTCTCGGCGCTTCGAGACGCGACGTGGAAGGTGATCCGCGCCCGGCGTGGCTTCCCGCCGATGCCGCGGCCGCCGCGGGTCCGATTCCCGCGACGAGCCTGTTGGAACGGCCCGGCGAGGGCGTGCGCTTCCTGCTCGCGGGCCATCTCGACACCGTGCACGACCCGGGTGGCGCGTTCCAGCGGCTCGAACCGATCGGCGGCGATCGTGCCACCGGTCCCGGTGCCGCCGACATGAAGGGGGGCCTGCTCGTCGCAACCGTCGCGCTCGAGCTGCTCGACGCGATCGGCGAGCCGGTCGCCTGGACCTTCGCCCTCAACGCCGACGAGGAGACGGGATCGTTCCACTCGGCGCGGGCGCTCGAAGACGTGGCGCGGCGCCACGACGTCGGGCTCGTGTTCGAGCCGGCGCTCCCGGGCGGAGCGCTCGCGATCGAGCGCATGGGCGCCGGCCAGTTCCGCATCGACTGCCACGGTCGGGCCGCGCATGTGGGCCGCGACTTCGCGCACGGCGTCTCGGCGGTCACGGCTCTTGCGAAGTGCCTCGTGCGGATCGCCGAGCTTCCCGATGCCGAACGCGGCCTCGTCGCGAACGTGGGGCCGATCTCCGGGGGCGCGGCGACGAACATCGTGCCCGACCGCGCCGTCGCCTGGGGCAACGTGCGCTTCCGCGACGAAGCGGGGGCGGTGCAGCTCGGCCGTGCGATCGAGGCGCTGGCCACCGAAGCCGGTGCGATGCCGGAGGTTCGGGTCGAGTTTCTCGCCAATCGGCCCGCGAAGCCGTGCACGCCGGCGGTCGAGTCGCTCGCCCGCGAGGCGCGGGAGATCGCGTCGGCGATCGGCGTCGAGTTGCCGTTCGCCTCGACCGGAGGCGTGTGCGACGGCAACATTCTGCAGTCCGCGGGCCTGCCGACCCTCGACAACCTCGGTGTGCGGGGCGGGAACCTTCACCGGCTCGACGAATTCGTCGATCTCGACAGCCTCACGGAGCGGGCGGCGCTCGCGGCGATCCTGATCCGGCGGCTTCGGCGACGCCGATAGCATGCCCGTCCGCGAGGAAGGATCCTCGCGCGGCTGAACGCGTGGACGGAGCCTCATGAGCCAGTCAGCGACCCCTTCGGCGTCCCGTGCGACGGGCGATCTTGCCGCCACCACCCTCGCCGCCAACGCCCGTGTCGACGGCGCGGTGGCGGTCCTGATCGAGGAACTCCGGCAGGCGCAGGCCCGCTTGACGGGGGCGCAGCCCGCGAAGGCGGCGCTCGCGGAGTCGTACAAGGGCTGGCTCGATCGCAACGCCGCGGTGCGGGGCCGCGCGAGCTGGTACCCCTATGTCGGCAGCGGGCTCGGCAACGGCCCGCTCGTCGAGCTCCTCGACGGCAGCGTCAAGTGGGACATGATCGGCGGCATCGGCGTGCACCTCTTCGGGCACGGCGATCCGGATCTCTGCGAGGTCGCGGTCCGCGCGGGGCTGTCCGATCTCGTGCAGCAGGGCAACCTGCAGTTCAACGGCGACTCGATCGAGTTCGCGGAACTGCTCGTCGCCGAAGCCGAGAAGTGCTCGAACCTCGCGCATTGCTTCGTGAGCAACTCCGGCTGCATGGTGAACGAGGCGGCGCTCAAGGTCTGCCAGCAGAAGACCGGCGCTGCGCCGCGGGTGATCGCCTTCGCGGGCTGCTTCATGGGACGCTCGACGACGATGAGCCAGATCGGCGACGCGGCGGGCTACCGGCAGGGGATCCCGCTCAACACGCTCGTCGACTATCTGCCGTTCTACGACGCGACGCTCGGCGAGCGCTCGATCGAGATGACCCGCTGGCATCTCGAGCAGATGATCCTCCGCTACCCGAAGCAGCACAGCTGCCTCATCGCCGAACTCGTGCAGGGCGAAGGCGGCTTCAACACCGCGCCGCGCGAGTTCTTCGTGGCGCTCTTCGAGCTCGCCCGCAAGCACGGCATTCCGGTCTGGGACGACGAGGTGCAGACCTTCGGCCGCACCGAGTCGATGTTCGCGTTCGAGTCGCTCGGCCTCGGCGAGTTCATCGACGTGGTCACCCTCGGCAAGATGAGCCAGGCGTGCGCGTGCCTCTACACCGCCGACATGAATCCCGGGCCTGGCCTGCTCTCGGGCACCTTCAGCGCCGCGACCAGCGCCTTTCGCGTGGGGCGCCGGATCCTCGAGCGCATGCGGGACGGCGGCTACTACGGCTCCGACGGACGCATCGCGAGACTGCACGCGGCGTTCCGCGCGGGCGTCGAAGGCATCCGGGCGCGGCATCCGGAGTGGTTCCCACCGGTGCGCGAGGCCTTCGGCCGCTCGCACGACCGCTTCACCGGCGGCACCGGCGGCATGATGCGCTTCACGCCCTTCGGCGGGTCGAAGGAGAAGATCATGCGCCTCATGCACGTCCTCTTCGAGGAGGGCGTGATCGCCTTCTACTGCGGGCACGATCCCTACCACGTGCGCTTCCTGCCGCCGGTCGGCGTGATGCGTCCGGAACAGTTCGGCCCGGTGATGGAGATCGTCGAGCGATCGCTCGCCCGCGTCGCCGCGGAGTGATCCTCCGGGAGCCAGCCATGTTCTTCATCCGACCCGCGACCGCCGACGACCTTCCGACGCTGCTCAAGTTCGCGCGGATGGTGCACTTCATCAACCTGCCCGCGGACCGCGATGCGCTCTCCGCCAAGATCGTCCGAAGCCGACGCAGCTTCGCGGGCGAGGCCGAGGACGCCCGCGACCGCGAGTTCATGTTCGTGCTCGAGGACGGCTCGACCGGCAACGTCATCGGGACGAGCGCGATCATCAGCTGCATCTCGTGGCCGGGCCATCCGCACACCTACCTGCACGTCCGGAAGAAGTCGCTCTTCAGCCACGACCTGCAGACCGGTCAGGTGCACCTCACCCTCGAGTTCGGCACCGACGAGAGCGGGCCGAGCGAGCTCGGCGGTCTCATCCTCGCGCCCGGCTACCGCGGGCACGCCGAGCGTCTCGGCGCCTTTCTCAGCCTGGTGCGGCTGCACTTCCTCGGGCTGCACCGCGAGCTCTTCGCCGAGACGGTGATCGCCGAACTGATGGGCGCGGTCACCCCCGACAGCCGCAACCTGCTTTGGGAGTACCTCGGCCGACGCTTCATCAACCTCTCCTACAAGGAGGCGGATCTCTTCTGCCAGCACTCGAAGGAGTTCATCACGAGCCTCTTCCCGCGCGGCGAGATCTACGCCTCGCTGCTGCCGCCGGAGGCCCGCAACCTGATCGGCAAGGTGGGCGAGGAGACCCGTCCCGCGAAGAAGATGCTCGAGGAGCAGGGATTCCGCTTCGAGGACCACGTCGACCCCTTCGACGGCGGCCCCTACATCAGCGCGAAGCGCGACGAGATCCCGATCGTGCAGGCGACCCGCACGATGACCCTCGAGATCGCCGAAGGCGAGCATGCCGAGACCGCGTTCCTGTCCTGCGACGGCGATCTGGGCTACCGCGCGATCCGCGCGAAGTGCCGGATCGAGGGCGATCGCGTGGCGATCTCGTCCGAGCATGCGCAGGCGATCGGCGCCGAGGCGGGCCTCGAGATCGGCGTCACGCCGGTCAAGGCCCATGGCGCGCGTCGTCGCCACGCGAAGGCCGCGTCGGCATGAGTGCCGAGATCGGAGCGTGCGGCTTCGAGGCCGCGAATCTCATCGGCGGCGCCTGGCGATCGATCGCGGGCGATGGTCTGCGCTCGCACAACCCGGCGAATCCCGACGAGGTCGTCTGGTGCGGTGATCCCGTCGCCGATCACGTCGACGAGGCGGTGGCCGCGGCGCGCGCTGCGCAGCCCGCCTGGGCCGCGACGCCGATCGAGGCGAGGATCGAGGCCCTGCGCCGATTCCAGGCGATCGTGAAGGACGAAGGCGAGACGCTCGCCCGCCTGATCGGTCGCGAAATGGGCAAGGTGCTCGCCGAGGCGAGGCTCGAGGCGACCGCGGTCGCGGGCAAGGTCGACATCACGCTCGAGGATCGGGTGATGGATCGCGTGCGGGGCTTCTCGGTCGGCGCGGCCGCAGGCGTCGAAGGTCTTTGCCGCTTCCGCCCGCACGGCGTGATGGCGGTGCTCGGGCCGTTCAACTTTCCGGCGCACTTGCCCAACGGCCACATCGTCCCGGCGCTGCTCCTCGGCAACACCGTGGTCTTCAAGCCGAGCGAGAAGACCCCCGCGGTCGGGCAGATGCTTGCGGATCTCCTCCATCGTGCGGCGTTCCCGCCGGGCGTCGTGAACCTCGTGCAGGGCGGGGCCGACGTGGCGGCGAGGCTTGTCGCGCACGAGGATCTCGACGGGATCCTGTTCACCGGAAGCTGGCCGGTGGGCCGCAGGATCATGGAGGCGAACCTCGATCGGCCGGGGCGAATGCTCGCGCTCGAGATGGGCGGCAGCAACGCGATGGTGGTCATGCCATCGGCGAACCTCGAGCGTGCGATCGTCGAGGCGGTCCGCGCCTCCTTCGCGACGACCGGGCAGCGCTGCACCTGCACGCGGCGGATCGTGGTGCACGAGTCGGTCGCCGATCGCTTCGTGTCGACGCTCGCGAAGGTCGCCTCGACGGTGCTCGTGGGGCCCTTCGACAGCCAGACGCCGGTCTTCATGGGGCCGCTCGTCTCGGAGGCCTCGCGCACCGCCGCGATCGAGTTCCAGGCCGACCTCGCCAAGCGCGGCGGCCGGGTCGTGGTGCCCGCGTGCCCGCTCGACGGGCCGGGTTTCTTCCTCACGCCGGGCGTGATCGAGGTCGATCGATTCACCCGCGAGACCG
Source organism: Phycisphaerales bacterium (assembly GCA_049449095.1). GTDB lineage: Bacteria > Planctomycetota > Phycisphaerae > Phycisphaerales > SM1A02 > VGXO01. Next base: position 11,698 of record JBMTTG010000073.1, read on the forward strand.
ACTGCGAAGTCTTCGCGC
>JBMTTG010000074.1:0-11638 GCA_049449095.1 Phycisphaerales bacterium
TCGCGAGCCACCTCCCCTGAATCGCGGGGCGATTCAGGGGAGGAGTTGCGTCCCTTGCGCGATCTAAGGTTGAGCGAGTTCGCTCGCGCGAGCGAAGTCGACCGAGTGTGTTCAAGCGCTGGGCCAACTCCTCCCCGGGACTGCGCAGCAGTCCGGGGGAGGTGCCGAGCGAAGCGAGGCGGAGGGGTCGTGCTGAGGCGGGAGGGGTTGTTGACGCCAGCGTGATCGCCTGTCGCACCGCGAGCGGTCTCTCCGCGAAACACCGCGAGCCGCGATGTTGGTCGCGGCTCGCACGTGAAGCGGAGAGGGTGGGATTCGAACCCACGGTGAGGACAAGCCCCACACTAGTTTTCGAGACTAGCCCTTTCAACCGCTCAGGCACCTCTCCGGCGAAGGGACGAGGAGTATCGGCCTCCTCGCGGAACCGGTCAAGCAAGTGCCGACGATCCGCCGGCGGAGCGGAGGCCATGGGCAGTTCCCGGAACCCGCGAGCAGACCATCGGCCGCCAAGCCGAGTCATGGTCCGCCGCGATCAGGACCGCTCGTCTCGCACGAATCCCACGTTCCGCTCCGGGACCCAGCCGCCGAGCCCATCGCCGAGGCGAATCAGCACCCAACCCGGCCGGCGCTCGATCGCGCGGAACTCGACGCCCGCGGCAAGAGGCTGCTCGAGGGCTCGCTCGAATCCTTCGCCATTGCCCTTCCGCACCTCGACGCCGTCGGTCAGCACCACGCCCTTCGAGGCGTCGCGCTGCTCGACGAGGTCGATGGCGACGGTGATGCCGCCGACCGACGCCACCAGCAGCAAGGCGCCGACGACGTACCGCCAGACGATCGAAGCGCCTTCGGCCGAGCCCTCCGCGCGAGATCGCGTGAGTCGCCAAACCAGCAGGATCCAGAACCCGATCCAGGCGGCCGCCGCGGTCGTCGCCCGCACCGGCAGCGGCACCACGTGCCACCACGTCGCCAGGCGATCGACGAGCGATGGATCCTGCCCCATCGCCGGCCTGCCCGGCACCAGCGTCCGCGCATAGGCGAGGTTGGCGGCGATGCGGGCATCGGCCGGCGCGAGATCGCGCGCTCGCAGGTACTCGAGGATCGCCCCGCCGCGATCGCCCGACTGAAGCAGGGCGTTTGCGAGGTTGTAGTGAAGCCCGGCGTTGCGGACGCCCTGCCTCGCGACCCAGGCGTACTCCGCGGCCGCCTTCTCGAAGGCGAGCCGGGCTTCGTCGGGCTTCGTTGGAAGCAGTTCGACGCCTCGCTGATAGGCGTTCTCGCCGGCACCGATCGCGCCGAGCTCGGTGCCGTTCTCGGCGCCGGCGGGTCTCGCGACCGCAAGGACTCCCAGGATCGTGATCCATGCGAACGCGAGGGTCGCCCGTCGTGCCTCGCATCGAAGCCGGCGTTGTCTCGTCCATCCCATCCCGATCATGAGGCCGCTCCCGACATGAGACGTCGGCCCCAGCGAAGCCGATCGAGCTTCGCCAGGCACGCCTTCGACTGCTCGATCAGGCCGCGTCCGTCGAAGCGCTCTCCGGCGAAGCGGGATCGCTCGCAGCTCCGAAGGATGCGGTCGATCTCGTCGACGAGCGAGTCCTCGGCATCGAGGGATTCGAGCGCCTCGCGCACCTCCTGCCGCGTGATGGTGGGGCTTGGCATGCGTCCGCGATCGGCGACGTAGCCGGAGATCGCCGCGGCGATCGCATCGGCGTCTCCGGCCCGGAGCCGCTTGATCGCGGTGCGTCGGGCGCGGCTGGCGCGAGCAAGGCCCTCGTCCTCGAGCAGGCGCCGGCGATGTCGGAGGAATCCGATCGCGACGATCGCCAGGACGGGCGGCGCGGCCACGACCGCGACGACCCGCCAATCGAGGTCGATCGCCTCGTCTCGGAGCAGGTCGCTGGTGCCGGGCAGGTTCGCGAGGAGCCCCTCGCTCGAGGCGCCGTTCGCGGCGCCGGCGGGACCAGGCCTCGGCGACGAGCCGCCCGACTGCACGATCTGCGAGAGGCTCATCGTCTCCGTCGGCTTGACGACGATCGCGATCGGCTCGCTCCACGCGGTCCGGTACTCGCGCGATTCCGGATCGAACCACGAGAACGGGATCGCCGGGACCTCGGTGACGCGCTCCGAGACCGGACGAATCGTCTGGTTGAAGGTCTTGGTTCGGCCGTCGACCTCGCCGGCGAGGCTTCCCGCTGGAATGCGGAAACCCGCCATCAGGGCCTCGACCGCCTCGAGCTTCGGCGGCTGCAGCAGCGCGAGTCCCGCCGAGTCGCCAGCCTCGTCGACGATCTCGATCGAGAGCGTGATCGGATCGCCGACCGAGACCTCGAGCGGCGTGGCTCGCGTGCGGATCGAGAAGTCGCCCACCGCGCCGCTGAACCACGCGGGACGGCCCTCCTCGGGAAGCGGAAGCACCTCGATGCCTTCGACCTCGGGCGTCGCGACGAGCGGACGTAATCCGGCGAGCGCGAGCTGCCGGCGGCCGAAGAAGTCTCGTTCCTGCCGAAGGCTCGTCGGGTACTGCATCAGGATCGACAGGTCGCCGAGATCCGGAGTGCCCGGACGGAGCGCCTGCAGCGACGCCTGGATGTCGTAGACGTAGTAGCGGCGCTCGTCGACCTCGATCTCGCGTCCGAGCGGCCGCCGGCGCTGTCGGGCCATCTCCTCGAGCGCGTCCTTGAAGATGCCCCACGAACTCGTATCCAGATCGACGCGCGACCACATGTCCCCTTCGGAGAGCGTGACGCCGAACTCCGTGCTCTCGTAGGGGCGGATCACGATCCGCAGCACGAGCTGCATCGACTCGCCGAGATAGACCTGCGAGGGATCGGCGAGGACCTGCGCGAGCAGCAGGTCGCCGGTGACCGACTTCTTCGCGACGATGGTCGAGGGACGGCTCGAGAAGGTCTCGCCATCCGCGCGGACATCGATCGGCGGAATCTCGATCTCACCCTCGCGGGTCGGCCGGATCTCGATCGTGTAGACGCGGCTCTCGCGTCGCGTCACCCGGCCGTTCACGATCTGCGTGAAGCTGCTCGACCGTTCGCCGGGCAGCAGTCGGATGGTGGCGCCGTCGACGGCTGGCAGGATCGGCGGCTCGATCGACGAGGCGTTCGCCACCGAGACCTCGAGAAGGACCGGCAGACCTACCCAAGCTTCCTTGGGCGGCAGCCTGAACTCGACGTCAGCCGCGGGGGAGAGAGCGGCGAACGCCAAGGTCGCAAGAACACCGAGCCAGCGATGACCGCGGCGCGTGGTCGCTCGCGGCGTCTCGAACCGGGGAAGGAATCGTCTCGACATCGTCGACTGCATCGCGTTCACCAGTCCTGCCGCACGGGCGCCCGCTGCCGCTGCCGCTGACGCTCGAGCGCCAGCGCGGCGCGCCGCTGCTGTTCCTTGTCTCGGATCAACTGGAGCAGTCGCTCCGCCTGCTCCTTGCTCAGCCTCGCCGGCGCCGCCGCGACACCGGGCCGCTGGTCGCCGCCGGTCGTCTGGTTCGACTCCGACGCCGTCGCCAGTTCGCCTTCTGGAGGCTGCTCGCCCGGTTGGGCCGCGTCCGCGCCAATGGCCTCCATCGGATCGACCGCGGGAGGTGGCGACTGTTGCTGCCTGTCGTCGCCTTGCTGCTGCTGGGACTGATCTTGCGGCTGGTCTTGCTCGCCTGACTGGCCTTGCTGCTGCTGGGACTGATCCTGCGGCTGGTCTTGCTCGCCGGACTGGTTCTGTTGCTGCTGCGACTGGTCCTGGGACTCGTCCTGCTGCTGGTCGCTCGTTTCTCCGTCCTGCTGGTCCTGTTGCTGCTGTTGCTGCTGTTGCTGCTCCTGCTCCTGCCGCTCGAGTTCGTCGATCGTCCTCTCGATCTCCCGAATCGTGCGGTGGGTCAGTTCGGCGTTGGCTCGGGCATCGCGATCCTCGCGATCGGATCGCACGGCATCGCGAAAGTGCTTCAACGCGGCACGAAGCGGGACGAGCGCCTGCTGCAGCGACTCGATCGCCTCCGCGGGCGCCGTTGCTTCGCCATCCTGCGGGGCCGACGCTGCCTCCACCAGTTCGACGCCCTCGCGATACCGGGCGTTGCCCTGATTGAACATGGCCCGCTGCGCGAGCGAGGCGTCGGCCGAGAGCGCCGCCTCCTCGAAGAACGCGGCCGCCTCGCCGAAGCGGCCTCCGTCGAACGCGCAGAGGCCGAGGTTGTAGGCCAGTCTCGGATCGGTCGAGACGGCGCGGGCCTCCGCGAGCAGCGGCTCGGCGTTCGCGAAGTCGCCCGACTCGAGCAACTGCTGAGCCTCGCGAATCCACGCCGCACGAGTGGCGGGATCGATCGTGGGGGTCGCCGCACCCGGCGCCATGGCGGGGATCGGCTCCGCGGTGGGCGAGGCGTCGGCGGACGGGTCGCGCGCGGCCTCCTGTGGAGCGGCCGCAGCCTGCGGCACGACCGAGCCCACGACCGCGGCGAGGAGGAGTGCGGCCAACAGGGAGCTCGACGAGATCTCGACGCGATTCATGCGGCACGTCTCCCGGGGGTGTCCTCGTGGGCCTTCATGCCGCTGGAGGAACTGGCGGCATCGTCACGCGCGGTGCCGAACCATCCGCCGCGTCGGTCGCTGATCACCGTCTCGACGACGAGCAGCAGCAGCGCCAGCCCGGCAAACCACTGGAATCGTGGCGTCGAGCGGCGGATGGTCGTCGACTCCTGCTCGGCCCGCTCGAGGCTGTCGAGCGCGACGTCCATCGCCTCGGCCATGTCGAGCCGCTTCGTGCCGGCGGGGAAGTACGCGCCGCCGCCGGCGAGCGCCACCTCGCGAAGCGTGGTGTCGTCCATGCGGGTCCAGACCTCCTGACCTTCGTGCATGAGCCAGCGTCGTCCGCCCGGCGAGTCGATCGGGATGCGGGCACCCTCGGTCGAGTCGCCGAGTCCCACGGTGAACACCCGCACCCCCAGATCCGCGTACGCCTTCGACGCGGCCTCGACCGGGAAGCTCCCCTGATCTTCGCCATCGGTGAGCACCACGATCACCTTCGCGCCCTTCTGGGTGTCGGTGAAGCTCTCCGCAGCCATGCGGATCGCATCGCCAAGCAGCGAGCCGCCGCGGATCGTCGACTCCGGCGCCAGTTCACGCAGGCTCATGAGGAGGAGGTCGTCGTTCAGGGTGAGCGGGCAGCGAAGGCTCGCGGTGCCGGCGTAGGCGATGAGGCCCACGCGATCGCCGGGCAGCGCCTCGATGGCGTCCTCGATGAACGACTTGGCGCGGTCGAGCCGGCTGGGCGTCGCGTCCTCCGCGAGCATCGAGCGCGAGACGTCGACGACGAAGAAGCAGTCGAGGCCGCGCCGCTGCACCTCTTCGTACTGGAATCCCCATCGCGGATCGAGGAGCGCGACGACGAGCATCGCCATCGCCACGAGGGTGACGAGCGTTCGGGCAATCGGCCGGGCGAAGCTGACCCGCGGTGCGATCCGGGCGAGCAGCGGCGCGTCCGCGAAGCGGCGGAGTTGCCGAAGGCGTCCGCGTGATCGCCAGAGCGCGATGGCCGCGACGACCAGCACCAGCCACAGCCACCGCATCGCCTCGGGATGGTTGAACTCGAGCTCGGTCGGCATCAGGGGAGCCTCCGGAGCCGAGTGCCCGAGAGGAGGAGATCGAGTGCGAGCAGCACCAGCGGCACCACGAGCAGCGGCGGCATCGCGATGCCGGCGAAGCGGAAGGAGTCGGTGGCGAAGTCCTCGAACTGCCGGTAGCGGCGCTGCTCGGTGCGGGTCTTCTCGAGCGCGTCGATCGTCTCGTAGATCGTGACGAGGCTGTCGGTGTCGGTGGCGCGGAAGTACTCGCCGCCGGTGGCGCGGGCGACCTCGCGAAGCGTCTCCTCGTCGATCGAGACCGGCACGTCCCGCAGCACGGTGCGGCCCATGAACTGCACCGGCACCTTCGCGAAGCCGCGGGTGCCGACGCCGATCGTGTAGATCTTGATGCCGTAGGCCTTCGCGATCTCCGCGGCGACCGCCGGCTCGAGGTCGCCGGCAGTGTTCTCGCCGTCGGTCAGGAGGATCATGATCCGGCTCTTGATCTCCTTGCGGTCCTCGAGATCGCGCAGGCGCTCGACCGACAAGGCGATCGCGTCGCCGATCGCGGTGCCGTCCTCGTCGGGTCGCTCCGCCATGCGGATCGAAGCGAGCGCGCCGAGCACGTGGTCGTGATCGAGGGTGAGCGGGCAGAGACTGTCCGCGAAGCCGGCGAAGGTGATCAGCCCGACCAGGTCGTCCGGTCGCCCGGGAAGCCCGTCGCCACCGGCGATGAAGTCCTTCGCCACCGACTTGACTGCGGTCAATCGATCGACGGGTCGACCGCCGATCGAGAAGTCGAGGGCCTGCATGCTGCTCGACCGGTCGACGAGCATCTGGATCGCGACGCCCTCGACGAAGACGCGGGTCTCCTCGTCGGCCTTGCCGGGCCGGGCGAGGCAGACGACGAGCGTCGCGAGCGCGAGCGTGCGGAGCAGCGTCGGCACGAATCGGAATCGCGGCCAGAGGCCGCCGGTGCACGCCGCGAGCAGGTCGATCGACGAGTAGCGGATCGATCCGCGCATGCGGCCGTCGAAGAACCGCCACCACGGCAGCAGCGCGAGGGGGAGCAGCAGCAGGAGCATCGGCGCGAGCCACTCGATCGCGCCGATCGAGATCGAGGTCGCGGCAGCGGGGGCGGCCGCGAGCATCGGAAGCGACGCGGTCATGCCGCGTCTCCGGACGCGTCGTGGGAGGGCGCCGTCTCGAGGGCCGCCACGACCTCGCGCAGGGACTCGATCATCCGCGCCGACACGTCGCCATCGGCCGAGGCCCCGGCGAACTTGACGAGATCGGCCTGTCGCAGGAATCCCGCGATGCTCACGCGCACCGGGGCGGCGAATCGAGGCTCTCGCTCGATCGCGTCGAGGATCTCGCGCGTCGTGAGGTCGCGGGCGGGAATGCCGCAGCCGCGGTCGAGGTAGCCGCGGAGGACCGCGGCCGCGTCGGCCCACACGGAGGCATTCGCGCCGCCACGCCGGCATGCGTCGGCGAGTGCGGTGAATCGCTCGGTCGCCCAGGGGCCGGGCGGAGGCTCCGGCGGCGCACCGCGCCGGCGAAGGAGCAGCAGACCCGCGCCAACCGCCACGACGGTGGCACCGACGCTGCCGACGAGCCACCAGGCCTCGCGTCGGCCGTCATCCATGGCGACGACGCCTTTGACGGCACGAAGGTTCTCCGGATCGACGCCTGGCTCGACTGCCGCGGCCTCGCCTCCCGCCGCCGCGAGATCGTTGCGCTCGAGCACGCTCTCGACGGCGATCGGGATGGGCGAACTCGAGAGTTCGATCTCGACACCGCCCCCGCGCGGCTCGAACGTTGCGCGGATCGACGGGATCTCGAGGTCCCCGCTCTCGAAGGTCGAGAGCTCGAGGGCGATCACCTTCGATCCCGGCACGAGACTCGCGTCGCGCGGCGGCGGCAGCTCCACCGCGTCGAAGGCTCCAAGCGGCGACTCGGGCATGGCGAGTTCGGCCACCCGATCGGCGGCTGGCGTGGCGATCACGATCAGCCGGATGGGATCGCCGACGAGCACCCGTTCGCGATCGATGCGGGTCGAGATGACGTTGCCTTCGAGGCTGGTGCTGAAGTCGATCGACGGCGCGAGTGCGTGCTCGCTTGAATCGCTCGGGGCGACCTCGCCCCGGCGCTCGCACCCGAGCGAGCCGCTGAGCGCTCCGGCCACGAGCATCGAGGCCGAGAGGCGGACGCCCGCGCGGGCGAGGCTCGGCGCGGCGATCACCGTCGCCTCCCCTCGCGTCGCCTGAAGTAGGCGGCGATCGGATCGACGGGGTTCTCGCCGGTCTCGATGCGGATGGGATCGGCGCCGAGGCGACGGAAGGCGTCGACCTGAAGCTCGCGCCGCGCGCCGGCGAGCGAGGCGAAGCGCTTCCGCACGCGTGGATCGGAGGTGTCGACCACGAGACGATCGCCGCGTTCGGCGTCGGTGAGCTCGACGAGGCCGATGTCGGGAAGCTCCCGCTCCCGGCGATCCTCCACCACGATCGGGATCAGGTCGTGCCGCTGCCGCAGTGCCCGGAACGGTCGCTCCCATCCCTCGGCGATGAAGTCGCTCGCGAGGAAGAGGACGCCGCTGCGGCGGAAGATGCGTCGCAGCTCCTCCAGCGCCGCCGGCAGATCGGTGCCGGTGCCCTCGGGCTCGAGCGCCATCAGTTCGCGCACGATCCGCAGCACGTGCCGCGGGCCCTTGCGAGGCGGCACGAAGAGCTCGACCCGATCGGTGAAGGCGAGCAGCGCGACCTTGTCGTTGTTGCGGATCGCCGAGAACGCGAGCGTGCCGGCGATCTCCGCGACGAGCTCTCGCTTCAGCTCGGCGCGGCTTCCGAACGCGAGCGATCCGGAGAGGTCGACCGCGAGGATCACGGTGAGTTCGCGCTCCTCGCGGAAGAGCTTCACATGCGGATCGCCGAGCCGCGCCGAGACGTTCCAGTCGATCGTGCGCACGTCGTCGCCGACGAGGTAGGGCCGCACCTCCTCGAACTCCATGCCGCGGCCCTTGAAGGCCGAGTGGTACTGGCCCGCGAGCACGTCCGTCACGAGACGGCTCGTGCGGATCTGGATGCGGCGGATTCGCTTGACGAGATCGGCGGAGAGCATGGGGAACCGAGGGCGGGATCGGGCGTGCGGACGGGAACTCAGGGAACGGGCACGTGATCGAGGAGGATCTTCACGACGTCGTCGGCGGACTTCTCCTCCGCCTCGGCCTCGTAGGAGAGGATCAGGCGATGGCGCAGGACGTCGGGGGCGATGTCCTTGACGTCCTGCGGGACCACGTAGCCGCGCCCGTCGAGGAACGCCTTCGCCTTCGCGGCGATCGCGAGCGAGATCGTCGCACGCGGCGAGGCGCCGTACTCGAGCAGGTTGCCGAGCGGGACCTTCGCGGACTTCGGATCGCGGGTCGCCACGACGAGGGCGACGATGTAGTCCTTGATGCGATCGTCGATGAAGATGCGATCGACGAGCTGCCGTGCGTCGGCGATCGCGGAGGGCTCCATCACCGGCTCGACCTTGTCGCCGCCGCCGGTGCGGGCCATGCGGTCGAGGATCGTCCGCTCCTGCGTGGCGGTGGGGTACCGGACGACGAGCTTCATCATGAAGCGGTCGACCTGCGCCTCGGGCAGGGGATAGGTGCCCTCCTGCTCGACGGGGTTCTGCGTGGCGAGCACCAGGAACGGCTGCGGCAGCGGGAAGGTCTCGCTGCCGATCGTGACCTGCCGCTCCTGCATCGCCTCGAGCAGGGCGCTCTGCACCTTGGCGGGCGCGCGGTTGATCTCGTCGGCGAGGACGATGTTCGAGAAGATCGGGCCCTTCTTGACCGTGAAGTCCCCTTGGCCCGGGCGGTAGACGAGCGTGCCGATCAGGTCCGCGGGCAGCAGGTCCGGCGTGAACTGGATCCGCTGGAACTGCGTGTGGATGCCCGCGGCGAGGCAGGCGACCGCGGTGGTCTTGGCGAGTCCCGGGACGCCTTCGATCAGGATGTGGCCGTTGGCGAGCATGCCGATCACGAGGCCGTCGAGCAGTTCCTCCTGCCCGACGATGACCCGGTGCATCTGCTCCTGCAGGAGCCGGAAGGGACGGCTCTTGATCTCGACCTGCCGTTCGAGATCGGCGATCTCGGACGCGGACAAGGTTGCGGAGGCGGTTGGCGGCGGAGGAATGGTGCTCATGGTGATCGAGGGTCTCGTGGTGGAACGGCGAGCCGCACGACGCTCGCGGATGGTTCGAACGGGATCGCTTCAACCGATTCGGGTGGTGACGGTTCCGTCCCCGCCACGCGAGGCCCGGGTCGTCGTCCGAATCGTTCGCCGCTACGGCACGCCGTGCTCGAAGGTTCGCAGGGTCCGACCCGTCCGACGGACCGTGCAACGGTGCGGATTATGCGGTCCTGCGGCGAGTGCCTCAACGCGTCGTCTCAGCGTGGCGAGCTCCGACCCGAGCCGTGCGGCCTTCGCGATCGCAGCCGGGGAGCGGGCTCCTCGTAGCATGCGTCGATGACCGATGCTTCGAGCCTTCCAATCGTCTTCGCGGGGATTCCTGCCAAGAACCTCGCGCTCTACCACCGAGTCCGCTTCGCGGTGGGCGATCCGGCCGCACTGCTCGAGATGCCCGGCACGCCGCCACGACGGACCTTCCTTGTGCGCGACATCGAACTCGAGCGGGCTCGTCGCGATGCCCGAGCCGACGAGGCGTTCTGTCCACGCGACTTCGAGCCCGAGGGCGGCCTCTCCGGCGATCGCGAGACCGCGACCGCCCAGGCGTTCGCGGAGATGCTGCGTCGTCGCGGCATCGCCGCGGTGCGGGGCGATCGGACGCTGCCGCTGGTCTTCGCAGAGCACCTTCGGCAGGCCGGGATCGCGATCGAGTACGACCCCGCGGCGGGGGTCGCGGAGCGGCGACGCAAGGACGCGGCGGAGATCGAGGCGTTGCGGGACGCGCAACGCGCGACCGAGCAGGCGATGGAGCGGGCCTGCCGGACGGTCGCTCGGGCGTCGGCGGCCTCCGACGGAACGCTTCGGCACGAAGGCGAGCCGCTCACCTCGGAAGGCCTCCGGCAGATCATCGATCTGACGTTGCTCGAACTGGGATTCGACAACCCCACGAGCATCGTCGCCGGCGGCGCGCAGGGCGGCGACTGCCACGATCACGGCCACGGTCCGCTGCGCACCGGCGAGCCGGTCATCGTCGACATCTTTCCGCGGTCGAAGTCCTCGTTGTACAACGGCGACTGCACGCGGACCGTCGTCCACGGCGCGGTGCCAGAGACGATTGCGCGGATGCATGCGGCGGTGATCGACGCGAAGCGAGCCGGGATCGCGGCCACGCGGGCCGGCGCAACGGGAGAGGACGTTCATCGAGCGACGCTCGCGGAGATCCATCGGCACGGCTTCGAGTCGGGCGCGATGCCGTCCGCCGAGGATCCGCGGAGTCCCGAGTGGATCGGCATGGTGCACGGCACCGGGCACGGCATCGGCCTCGAGGTGCACGAGCCGCCGCTGCTCGACTTCAAGGGCCCCGAACTCGTCGCGGGCGACGCGCTCACCATCGAACCGGGGCTCTACGGCCGCGGCGTCGGCGGGGTGCGGGTCGAGGATCTCGTGATCGTGACCGAGCGAGGCTGCGAGAACCTCAACACGCTGCCCGAGGGGCTCGACTGGCGCTGAGGGGCGTCGAGCCGGGACGCCGGCGAGATCCCGAAGATTGCTGATTCAGCGATGCGCGAGGGTCGATGATTCCCGGTTAGAGCAGTCAGGAGCGTCGGAGTGGTCTTCACAGAGCCCTTCTTCCTATTCGTCTTCCTTCCGTGCACGCTGCTTGCCTACTGGGCGGTGCCGGCACGCTGGGGCTGCTGATCCCGCCGTCGATCATCATGATCGTCTACGGCGTGACGGCCGAGGTCTCGATCGCCCAGCTCTTCATCGCGGGCGTTCTGCCCGGCATGATGCTCGCGGCCCTGTTCTCGGGCTGGCTGATGCTGTGGGCCTGGCGTCGTCCTCAGGAAGTGCCGGCCGCCGACAACAACATGTCGCTGGCGGTGCGCGCGGTGTCGGTCAACACTGGCGT
>JBMTTG010000075.1:0-11634 GCA_049449095.1 Phycisphaerales bacterium
TCGGGCAGCCGTCGATGCAGTCGGGCGCCCCATCGCCGTCGGAGTCGGTCTCCGCGACGCCGCAGCCGCAGATGCCCGGCTCGATCTTGTTCGGATCGTTCGGGCAGCCGTCGCAGGCATCGCCCACGCCGTCGCCGTCGGAGTCGGCCTGGTCGGCGTTCGGGGTCGAGAGGCAGTTGTCGAAGCAGTCCGAGACGCCGTCGCCGTCGCCATCGGGACACGCGTAGGCGACCGTCGACGCCGGGCCGCTGCCGAGCGGATCGTCGAAGGCGAACTGCGCCGGGGTCCCGATGCCCTTGTTGTAGCCGCAGTTCGCCGCGAAGCTCAGCGTCTCGGGAATGTCGGTTCCCTCGATCACGAAGCGCGCGACATGCGTGCGAAGCGTCGACGCGTTCACCCGGCCCTGCAGGTTGGGCGGGTTCGAGTTGAACCAGCCCGCGTCCTCGGGCGGCACCGGCGCGGTGGACGAACTGAAGCTCGGGTCGAGCGAGGTCGAGTTGTTGGAGCCGACCGGACCGCCCACCCGCACGAACGAGTCGGTCGCCTCGGTCAGACCGAGCGATGGCAGGTTGGCGGTCTGCTGCACCGACCACGTCCCGGGCTGCCCGGAGAGCGTGTTGAAGTCGTTGTGATGGAACGCCGCCCCGCCGAGATTCGAGATCTGCGAGTTGAAGATGTTGAGGACGGTGTCCGCGCTGTCGTCGAACTGCCCGTAGACGTCGACCACCGAGTAGACGGTTCCATCGACCGTGAGTGCGGACGCCTCGAGAACCCACCCGACGAAGTCGGCGCTGGCCGAGCCCGCGAGTCCGCCGGCGGCGATCGCGGTCGAGATGGAAAGCGAGATCAAGCTCTTCTTGACGTGCATCAACGAGACTCCTGAGAAGCGGGCAATTCACCCAACGAACCGGGCCAAACCACGCTTCGGCCGACGGTAACCCTCAAGGTGCCCCGAACCAAGCACGAGTTTGCCCGGGCATCTTCCCCAGAGTTTCGATCGCTCCGTCGGATCCCGCGGACTGCAGCGCCGCCGACCGGCTTCGACGGCACGATCGACGCTCGCTCGACGGCGGCCCGTCCAGCGTATCAGCCGGTCGCGGGCCGGTCGCCGTCGAACCGATAATCGATCGCCTCGCTCGCCTTCAGGGTCGATCCACGCCATGGCCACCGTGCTCCTCCTGCTCGTCTCCAACTGCTTCATGACCGCCGCGTGGTACGGCCATCTGAAGTTCCACTCGGCGCCGATGTGGATCGCGATCCTCCTCTCGTGGGGACTCGCGTTCTTCGAGTACTGCTTCATGGTGCCGGCGAATCGGATCGGCCATGTCGGCGCCGGCGGCCCGTTCACGGTCGCGCAGCTGAAGATCCTGCAGGAGGCGATCACGCTCGTGGTCTTCATCCTCTTCGCGTGGGTCTGGCTGCGGGAGACGCCGCGCTGGAACGAGTGGCTTGCGATCGGACTGGTCTTCCTCGCGGTGATGGTGGCGGTGCTTCCCGGCCGAACGCGCGCCGCCCACGCCGACGCCACCTCCCCTTCGGCCCCGTCCTCCACCGAGCCATCGCAGCCCTGAGCGCAGTCGGGCAGGCCGGCGACCTGCTGCGCACGCGCCGTCGATCGTGGCTGGCCGCGTTCGAAGGCACATTCCCCAAAGCGATCTCGGCGCGTGGATCACGGCCGGACTTGATCTACCTTCCGAGCATGCATCGCCACCCCCAACCCCTCCACTTCGCCGGACTTGTGCTCGTGTCGTTCGCATGGCCCGCGATGGCGGAGCTGACGGCGCCCGACGACATCCAGGCTTCCGACGGCTCGCTCGTCACCGGCATCGCGATCGCGTGGAACGAGGTCGAAGGCGCCACCGGATATCGAATTCTTCGAAGGTTCGGCAACGGGCCCTCGCTGATCGTCGGCGAGACCGCGGACCTCGAGCATCTCGACGAAACGGCCTTGCCCGGCCGTCTCTACGACTACTTCGTCGAGGCGTACTCCGACGACGACACCTCGCCCGAGAGCGAGAGCGACCGCGGATGGCGCAACGTCCCGCCGCCGACGAACCTGCTGGCCTCCGACGGCACCAACCCCAACGCGGTGATCCTCACCTGGTCGCCGGTGCCGGGACAGCAGGGCTATCGCGTGCATCGAGGTCTCGACGCGGGAAGCCTCGCCGAGATCGGCGTGAGCAACGGCCCCAACTACCACGACACCGCCGCGATCCCCGGGATCGTCTACACCTACATGGTCACGGTGCGACTCGCGCCGGGCGACTCCGAACCGAGCGAACTCGAGACCGGCTTCCGTGCCGGCGATCCGCCGAGCACGGTGCCGACCGGCGTGCAGGCGAGCGATGGATCGAGCATCGATGGGGTCGCGGTCTCGTGGAATCCCGTCGAAGGCGCCGAGGGCTACCGCGTGCTCCGGGGGTTGCCCGATGGAGGCTCGAGCGAAGTGGCCTTGGTGACGAAGCCTTCCTTCTTCGACGACGCCGCGGTCGCGGGCGTGCTCTACGCCTACGCCGTCAAGGCGGTGATCGACGGCATCGACACCGAGGCGAGCGTTTCCGACACCGGATGGAGGAACGTGCCGGCCCCCGGCAACTTCGTCGCCTCCGACGGCACCGATCCCGACGGCGTGCTGCTCACGTGGGATCCCGTTGAAGGCGCGATCGACTACCGCGTCTTCCGGCGCCGCGGCAACGGCAACCCCAATGCCCCCGCGGACGAGATCGCGATCGTGGCCGAGCCGACCCATCTCGACACCGGCACCCTTCCGGGTCGACCGAAGGTCTACTTCGTTCGGGCCCGCACCGAGGCTGGCGATTCCGCAGCGAGCCTCGATGAGACCGGCGTTCGCGGCATGCCGGCACCGAGCGACGTGCAGGCGAGCGACGGCACCTTCACCGATCGCATCATGGTCCGATGGCGACCGGTGCCTCGGTCTGGCGGCTACCGCGTGCTGCGCACCGGCCCCGACGGCGAGGAACTCGAAGTGGCCGTCACCAACGGTCCCGTCTATCAGGACCGTCATGCGATGCCGGGCGTGGTCTATGCCTACCGCGTCGCCGCCCGAGCCGGCGGCGACCAGGCGCCTCTCAGCGAATCCGACACCGGTTGGATGAACCTTCCGGCGCCGACCGGGACCGAGGCGAGCGACGGCACGTCCATCGAGGTCGTGCGGGTCGACTGGAACGAGGTCGAAGGCGCCGTGGGCTATCGCGTGCTGCGATCGAGCGGCGGCGAACCGGCGACGGCGATCGCCGCGGTGCCGGGCCCTCCGTTCGAGGATGCGTCCGCGATCGCCGGTGTCCCCTACCTCTACATGGTCACCGCGCGAACCCCCGCCGGCGACTCGCGCGCCAGCGAACCGGACTCGGGCTTCCGCAACGTGCGGGCACCGGGCGGGGTCAACGCCAGCGACGGAACCTATCCCGATCGCGTCGAGATCGTCTGGAACGCCTCGAACGAACCGTCGGTCGAAGGCTACGTGGTGCTTCGCCAACTCGAAGGCGAGACGGAGGCCGCGCCGATCGGCGAGGTCGCCGCCGAGGATCCGACGAGCTTCGACGACACGTCGATCGAACTCGGCGTGATCGGCACCTACTCGGTTCGGGCGAGGACCGCCGCCGGCCTGTCCGCGGCGAGCACCACCGACACCGGATTCCGCCAGGCGGTTCCCCTCGGCGGCGGCATGCCGTTGCCGTCCACGCCCGAAGTCAAGCCCCGCGAAGCCGACGCCCCGCGGATCGCCTTCGACGACTCGCTCGATCGTCCCGCTCGCGGGCTCGACTCTCGCGAGGAAACGCCGGACGCGCCGCGAACCAACCCGCGCTCGGACGACGTGGCGGCCGCCGAGAAGAAGGCCAACGCCGAGCCTGCGTCCGATTCGATCGAGTTCGCCGACCGGGCGTGCGACCTCGCGTCGCGCCGCGGTCGAGAGCTCGCCGATTCGCTCTTCGTCTCCGAGGACGAGTCGACCTTCGATCGCGAGGCGGAACTCGACGACCGAAGGCTCGAGCTCGAGTTCCTCGCGGCGATCTCGCTCTCGTCCGAGATCGAGTGCGCGATCGTGCGCGGCGATCTCGACCTCGACGGCGAGGTGGATGCCGACGACCTCGCCCTGCTGATCGAGTCGTGGTGGCTCGGATCACCGCTGCTCGGCGACTTCGATCGCAACGGGCGGATCGATCTCGAGGACGCGGTTCGCTGGACGCTCGCCGCCCCGCCCGCCGCTCGCGAATCGCGGTGAATCCGATTCGATCGCAAGGCGTCGCGCCGCGTCGCCGGTAGAGTCTGCCGCCTGCCCTGCGGAATGGACCGCGGGCGCGGGGATCCACGGCCGACGCGATGACCGAACGTCTCGATCGATCCTCCCATCGCCGCGACCACTGGCAGTCGGTCTACACCACCAAGACCGACTCGGAACTGAGCTGGTTCCAGGAGCGTCCCGAGCAGTCGCTCGCCCTGATCCGAACGATCACGCCTCGCCCGGTCCGGATCCTCGACGTGGGCGGCGGGCAGTCGGCGCTGGTCGGCGGCCTGCTCGATGAAGGACCGGACGATCCGCCCAGCTCGATCGCGGTGCTCGACCTTGCGCCGGCCGCCATCGAACGCGCGAAGGCGCGCCTCGGGCCACGATCCGATCGGGTGCGATGGATCGTCGGCGACGTGCTCGACGCCGAGCACCTCCCGCAGGTCGATCTCTGGCACGACCGCGCGGTCTTCCACTTCCTCGTCGCGGAGGAGGACCAGCGCCGATACGCCGAGCGGGCGGCTGCCGCGGTCGTTCCCGGCGGGCACCTGATCGTGGCGACGTTCGGGCCCGAAGGCCCGGAGAAGTGCAGCGGACTTCCGGTCGCGCGACACGACGCCGCCTCGCTCGAGGCGGCCTTCGCACCGCGGTTCCGGCTCGTCGACTCGGCGCGAGAAGTCCACACGACCCCGTGGGGCAAGCCGCAGGAGTTCACCTACGCGGTGCTGCGTCGGATCGGCTCGTGATCGACCGACGAATCCGCGGACGCCGTCTTGTCCAAAGCAGACCCCGGAGGCTCGAATCGTGACCAGCCCTCCCGCATCCCGCGCCGACCGACGCGGCGTCTTCGTGCGATTCCTCGATGCCGTCGAGTGGCTCGGCAACCTGCTGCCGCATCCGGTCACGCTGTTCGCAGCGCTCGCGGTGGCGATGGTGCTGCTGTCGGGACTCTTCGGGGCGCTGGGCGTCGCGGTCGAGGATCCTCGCCCCGCCGGCGTGGCGGGACGCGCCGAGGACGGCATGATCCGCGCGGTCAGCCTGCTCAACGCCGACGGGCTGCGACGGATCTTCGAGAACCTCACGTCGAACTTCACCGGGTTCGCCCCGCTCGGCGTGGTGCTGGTGGCGATGCTCGGCGTGGGCGTGGCGGAGCGTTCGGGGCTTCTCTCCGCGGCGGTGCGCGGACTCGTGCTCGGCGCGCCGCGCACGCTGGTGACCGCGGCGATCGTCTTCGCGGGCGTCATCTCGAACACGGCGTCCGAACTCGGCTACGTGGTGCTGATCCCCCTCGCGGGCGCGATCTACCACGCGCTCGGACGCCATCCGCTTGCCGGGATGGCCGCGGCGTTCGCGGGCGTCTCCGGCGGCTACAGCGCGAACCTTCTGATCGGGACGATCGATCCGCTGCTCGCGGGCATCACCGAGGCCGCGGCGCAACTCATCGATCCGGACTACTCCGTCGCCGCCACCGCCAACTGGTACTTCATGGCCGCCTCGACGCTGCTCGTGACCGTCGTCTGCGTGGCGGTGAGCGTGCTCGTCGTCGAGCCGAAGCTCGGGGCCTACGACGAGCAGGGCGCCGATCCGGCGGTGCTCGACCGCCGCATGATGGACCCGCTCACCGCGACGGAGAAGCGCGGGCTGCTCGCGGCCGGCCTTGCGGCGATCGCCGTGTTCGCGGTGATGGCGCTCACCCTCCTGCCCTCGTGGGGCCTCCTGCGGAATCCCGAGACCGGCGACGCGCTTCGCAACGCGCCCTTCTTCCGAGGGTTCGTCACGTGGATCCTCGTGTTCTTCGTGGTGGTCGGCTTCGCCTACGGCCGCGTCGTCGGCACCATGCGGCGCGATCGCGATGTGATCGACGCGATGGCGTCGGCGATCTCGACGCTCGGCCTCTACATCGTGATGGTCTTCTTCGCAGCGCAGTTCGTCGCGTTCTTCGGCTGGAGCAACCTCGGGGCGATCACCGCCGTCGCCGGCGCCGAGTTCCTGAAGGACACCGGCCTCACCGGACCGGGGCTCTTCGCGGCGTTCATCCTCGTCTGCTGCGTGGTCAACCTGATGATCGGATCGGCGTCGGCGCAGTGGGCGGTGACCGCGCCGATCTTCGTGCCGATGCTCATGCTGATCGGATACAGCCCCGAGGTGATCCAGGCGGCGTACCGCATCGGCGACAGCACCACCAACATCGTCACGCCCATGATGACCTACTTCGGGCTCATCCTCGCGTGGGGCTGCCGCTACGACCGCAACCTCGGCGTCGGCACCATGATCGCGATGATGCTTCCCTATTCGATCGCGCTCATCGTCTGCTGGTCGATCTTCTTCTTCCTCTGGGTGTTCGGCCTCGGGCTCCCCGTCGGCCCGGGCTCGCCGACCTTCTACGAGACGCCGCTCGGCTGACCCGCGTCGACAACCGCTCGCGCGCCACTCGACGGAGCGAACGCCGCCGGCGTCGAGCGGTCTGGGCCGAACGCAGGGCTCACGCGACGAGGCTCGCGGCGAGCATCACCGCATCGATGTCGAGATGGTCGTTCCAGCTGCGGGACGCCTGCCCCGCCGGCGAGGCCCACGAGGCTTCGATTCGATCGGCGAGGCCCTCGAACCGCTCGATCGCCACGCAATGCGATCGGAACCACCCGAGGTCCTCCTCGCCGCCGAACATCGCGGGCGCTCGTTCGAGCCGCTCCCGCATCGAGGCGACGCCGCGCAGGCCGATCGCCAAGCCCATCTCGCGAAACGCGAGGCGCCGGTCGTGCGGCGAGGCCAGTTCACGCTCGATCGAGCACGCCTCGAGGCTGCGCTGCGTGTCGGCCAGCACCCGCGGCAGGAGCGAGTCGAGCGCGACCTCGCCGGCGGCGATCAGGTCGACCAACTCGTGCGCGGCGGCGAGCAGGCCACCGATCCCGAGCGGATCGGTCGTCGCCCAACTCGGCACGAGATCGCCGATCGACCGGAGCGTGGCCGCATCGGCTTCGATCGACTCGGAGTCGACCTCGAGCCGTGCTGCGGTCGCCACGAGCCGACGAAGCGTGATCGCGCCATCGAGCGGATCGTGGTGCCCCATCGAGTCGACGATCGGACGCGAGAGGTCGATGCTCGCCTTCCACACCATGCGCGGCGCGCCGGTGACCGGATCGCGACGAAGAAAGCCGCGACCGGCGGCTTCGGCCAGTTCGATCGCCTCGCGAATCCAGCGAGGCTCGGCGGTGGCGTGGGCAAGGCGTTCGAGCGCGTGCATCCACTGGGTCAGGTAGTGGAAGTACTGCCCATCGCGATCCCACTCGAGCCGATCGTCATGAGGGTGGCCGCGGGGCTCGTCGAGACGCCGCTCCGGAAGCGGCTTGCCGATGCGGAGCCCACCCGCGGTCGGATGGCGCTCGCCCTGCGATTCCGGAAGCCCGCTGATCCAGCCGCGACGAACATCGTCCTCGCGATGGCGGCCGAGGACATGGTGCACGAGATCGACCAGTTCGAACGCCCGATCGAGATGCTCGCGGGCGCCGGTCCGGGTGTGCAGCACGAGCAGCACCCGCACTGCGAAGGCGTCGGTCCAGAGATACCGCCGCCGTGGATCGCCGCGTCCATCGAGACCGGTGCGGTCCGCGAAGGCCTGCATCAGGTGCGTGGCGAGTTGGAGTCGATCGTCGGTCATGGCGCCGAGCGCCGACCGCGCCGTGCGCGGCGGTTCGCTCACCGCCCAAGCATGGTCATCGAGAGGCCGCCGACGAGGGGAAGCGCACCGCAAATGCGGCGCGGCAGGACTGAAGCGTCAATCTCGCGCGGACCGCGCGTTTCAGCGCCGCCGCCGGCGCAGGCCGAGTCCGGCCGCCATCGCCGCGGCGAACCCGGCGCCGCCGGGGACGGCCACGGGCACTACCGCGAACGTGAAGCCTTGATCACCGCCGGTGGCACTGCCCGTCGCCGTCACCGTCAAGGTCGTCACCGGCCCCGTGAACGTGATCACGCCGCTCGCGAAACCGGAGGGAGTGTTCAGCGCCGTGCCGCTTTGCGTGGTCGGGGACCCAAGCCCCCCGGTGATCGTGAAGGCCTGCCCGAAGTCGTAGGAGGTGTAGCCGCCGCCTCCACCAGCGGCGCCCCGGAAGTAGTAGAGGTACATCTGCAGGCCCGACACCGGCGAGGCGAAGGTCACGGTGAAGGTGGTCGTGGTGTTCGCGTCGTAGATCCGACCCTGCTGAGCGCCCACGTTGTTCCAGTCGGACCCGGTCATACCGAGGGACTGGATGTCCGGCTGATACAGGGCGGCGGCAAGTCCGCTCATCGTGAAGCCCACCCCGTTCACGCTCCCTGCGTTCGAACCGGAATAGGTCGCGAAGGTGGGCGAGGCCAGAGCCGAGGAACCGAGAGCCAACACAGCCGCCACGCCCGAGGCGAGCACCACGGGGACGGTCAGGCGGCATGAGCGCGAGGGATTCGACATCGAAGTACTCCAAGAGACGCGGGTCGGTCGGCGCCCATGAGTTCGCCGCCCCCAGATTCCGGGACCTTGCGGGAAACGTACCCCTGATCCGACGGGAGGCAAGCCCATCGTGGCCCGATCGCGCCCGATGACCCCCGGCTCGAACGGGGCTCGACCGGGCCGGGAACCCCGGCTCGGCGCGACACTCTTGTGACCATCCGGACCGCCCCGGACCGAAGCACCCGCTGCGACCCCACCGCCATGCCCCGACTTCGCCCATCGCCGCTTGCCCTCCTCGGCCCCGGACTCATCGTCGCGGCGACCGGCGTCGGCGCCGGCGATCTCGCGACCGCCGGGTTCGCCGGCTCGAAGATCGGCCTCGCCGTCGCGTGGGCGATCGCGCTCGGGGCGTTCATGAAGTTCGTCCTCAACGAGGGCCTTGCCCGCTGGCAACTCGCCACCGACTCGACGCTGCTCGAAGGCGTCGCCCGGCATGTGGGCCGCTGGGCGATCGTGGTCTTCCTGCTCTATCTCCTGCCCTTTGCCTTCGTCGTCGGCGGCGCGTTGATCGCCGCGACCGGGGTCGCGACGCACGCGCTCGTCGGCTGGCCCGCCGATCCCGCGAGCGCGAAGCTCGTCTGGGGCGCGATCGGCAGTCTCGTCGCCGCGGCCATCGCGTTTCGCGGCGGCTTCGCGCTGTTCGAGCGGATCATGGCGATCTCGATCGCGGTGATGTTCGTCGCGGTGTGTGCGACCGCCATTCGCCTGCTGCCAGCGTGGGGAGAACTGGCCGCGGGCTTCGTGCCGAGCGATCCGGGCGAAGGCGAGCCGCGCGGGTGGACGATCGGCCTCATCGGCGGCGTCGGCGGCACCGTCACGATCCTCTGCTACGGGTACTGGATGCGTCAGGCTGGACGTCGCGGAGGCGGCGAACTGCGGCGCTGCCGAATCGACCTCGCGGTCGCCTATCTCTTCACCGGGCTCTTCGGCATCGCGATGCTCGTCATCGCCAATGGCCTCGAGATCGACGGCAAGGGCACGGGACTGCTGCTGTCGCTTGCCGCAAAGATCGAGGCGACACTCGGTCCGAGTGGGAGATTCGTCTTTCTGATCGGCGCATGGGCGGCGATCGCAAGCAGCCTGCTCGGCGTCTGGCAGAGCGTGCCGATGCTCTTTGCCGACGCGATGCAGTGCCTGCGCGGCACCCCGCCGGTCGCGATCGAAGACCTGCCAACGACCCGATCGGCCCGCTGGTTCCTGCTCGCGCTCGCCACGATTCCCCTGCTTCAAGCCTCGATCGGATTCGCCGCGGCCCAGAAGGCCTACGCGATCTACGGCGCGTACTTCTTGCCGTTGCTCGCCGTGGTGCTACTCGCACTCAACGGCCGTGTCGGCCTCGTCGGCGCGCTTCGCAACCGCCCGTGGACCGCGCTGGCCCTGCTCGCGCTCCTGGCGTTCTTCGCGTTCGCAGGCCTGGCGGGCCTGGCGTAGCCGGGGCGGTCAGCGAACGACGGCGGCCCATGCCCGCCTCGCCAACAGGATCACGCAAAACACGAAATGAACGGGACTTATCGGATTCCGCCTTGCCTTCGGTTCACACGGCAGCATGTTCGGATGGTCCCCCTAAGGGCAACGCTGCCTGCCGAGGCGGCGATCTTCGTGATCCCGACCCACCCTCGCTGAACCTTCATGTCACCCCAACACCCTCTCGCTCGAACGGCGTGGATCATTGCCGCGGCAGTTCCCCTCGTGGCGGCCTCCATGGCCAAGGCCGGAGTATCCCTCGGGCCGCTTGGGGGCATGACCGCCTCGTCGTACTCGATGAACGCCAGCGCGCCCGGGCGGACCACCACCAGCCTCTCGTTCGCGAGCAACTTGAATGGGTCGTTCAATCCCTCCTATGTGGCGGGCTCGGTCACGGGCGACATCGTTGCCGGCGACGGAACTTCCGGCTCGGGGTGGTCTCTCGAAGCCGTCGGGTTGGACTACGCCCCGGTTTTCTCTTGGCCCACGCCGCTCAATGTCGTCGGCAGCGTGTTGCAGATCGCTTCGGCCGCGTCGAACTTCGCCATCGGCGACTCGATGTCGAGCACGTTCGAACTCGTGTTTTCGGATGAACAGACCTATTTCGGGCTGAACGACTTTGGCTCGATCGATCTGTCCGGCCTCAGCAGCATGACCGCCACGCTGACCCGCTCCGGCAGTCCCGCCACGGATCTGCTGACCACCGCGCTGGGAACTCGGTTCGCCGCGGGCACCTACACGCTCTCGCTCTCGGGAACCTTGGGTAGCGCAGACAGCACCGTCGAACTGTATGCCGTGTTCGCCGCCGCCCCAGTCCCGGGCACCGGCGCCGCCGCCGCCCTGCTCGGTGCGATGCTCGTCGCGCGAAGACGCCGGCGGTAAGCCGGGGCGGCGGTCGCGTCGCGGACCGGCTCCGAGGTTCATCGACCGGCCGCGGACGACCGCGGCGCTGCTGGCGGTGCTCGGCTTCTTCATCGTCGCCGCCACCATCGGACGCCGGCGCTCCGCGGTGAAACAAGAGATCCCAGCGGCGACCGGGATCGGCCGTGGCCAAATCGCGGCGCAGCTCGAACCACCGTTCTGCCCACCGCCCGATCGGCGACCAGAGACCGCCGAGGCTCCGACTCGCCAACGGCGTTTCGGTGTCGACTCCGAGGCCGCCATGCGGTCCGGCCGGTGCACGGCCGCCGGCAGGCGGTCCCGCGGGACTCCGACGTCGCCCTTGATCCCACGGTCTCGCCCACCAGAGTTCAAGACGTGTCCACATGGACAGTTTTCTTATCCGATCCGGCCTTTGGAGGTTCCGGGCCGCTCAAGTGTGTTATTTTTCGACCTTCAAGAATCTCTCGCGCACGGTGCGGGAATCGAAAGATGGACGTCGACGAGAGGGTGCCGCCTCGCCAGAGGCCAGGTTCCCGTCGGCCTGAACGAAAGGGTGTCCAAC